>NZ_DASXVH010000017.1:0-9243 GCF_036504375.1 Novimethylophilus sp. | reverse complement strand
GCCGCAGCCCAGGTGACCACGCTGTACTTGGCTAGAGCGAGGCGCTGCGCCAGTTGTTCCAGGTCGCTGACGGCGATGCCGGCCACTGCGGTCGCATGCAGCTTCTTGCCCCCGATCAATGCGCGCAGTACCGAGATGACTTCCGGCAGGCGTTCCAGGTCGCACGGCAGCACGTCAGGCTTGCGTCCGTCCGGGGCAACGCCGGCGGAAGTGTCGAGGCCGCGACCACCGAGGTAGACGATCTCCCTGGCGGCGGTGTCCTGACCGAACATGGATTCGGCATTCCATACGTGGCGTTCGAAGAAGCGCGGGAAAGTGCTGACGATGTCGGTGCCGACGATCACCAGCAGGTCGACGCGATTCTTCACTTCGGTCAGCGTGGTGATCTGCCAGCCGGAGTTCTGCACTACCTGGATGTTGCGCATGAAGCCGTTCGAATTCATATGGTCGAGCGCGGCCCCGGCCTTGTCGGCCAGGCTCATCGCGGCACGCATGCCCTGGACTTCGGTGCCCAGGCCGGCAATCAAAGGGTGTTTGGCCTGGCCGAGAATTTCGGCGGCTTTCGCCACGGCATCCTTGAGCTCGGCAGGTTTGCCGCTGATGCGCGGCGAGGGAATGTGCGGTGCGCGACCGAAAAAGGTCACGCTTTTATGGCAGCCGTTCTTGCTGACATTGAGCTTGCCAGCGGCATCCCGTTCGATAGTGAGGTCATCGCACAACAGACCACAAAAAGGGCAGGTGACGTTTTCTACGACACCTGCTTGCGCTAAGTTCTCCATCCGGCTCTCGTCCCCAAAATGATGCGTCGAGCCCGATTATGATGTACGGGCGCGAGGCATTGTTAAGTGTTGCTTTGGACTGCAGCGAGGACATCTGTGGGTGCGCCTCGGTAGTACTGACAGGGGGTGATGGAATAGCCCGCGGCCAGAACGGCACCAAAACTCGTTTGATTATCGTGTGAATTATATATGGCGTCAAGACCGATTTGACGCCGGCCATACTTAGGCAAAACGGATATGCATAATGGATTATTGCGGACGACATATTGCGCAACAAGGCAAAATGGGTCACGATTGCTCGAAAATGGACATTACAGTCCTGAGGCAGGATAGACCAAAATCCGGGGGAGAGAGTGACAATGAATTTTATCAAGCTTTTGAATTTAAAAAAGCAGATGATACTGCTGGCTGTGGTAGCACTTTCCGGTTTCGTGACCATGACGCTGTTGGGCGTATATGCCATTTCTTACCCATTTGATCTGCACGCCTACTGGATAGCCGCTGCCGTGCTGTTTGCGATTGGCTGCGGCATCATGTTCAGTGTGGCCATCTATCTGGGCAATCACGCCGGAAACCGCGCCTATAGCATCGTCAAGGCGATGAGTTCGATGGCCAAGGGCGACCTGACCAATAAAGTAAGGCTCGAGGGCAAGGACGAGTTCAGCTGGATGGCCTATGAATACGATAGCGCGCGCAAATCCGTCGCAACCTTGCTGGAAAGCGTGACGGCCACCGCGCTGAGCCTGGCGGCTTCTGCCGATCAGCTATCTTCGATTACCCGGCAGTCGCTGGAGCGGGTGGATGCACAGAAAAACCGCACCCATCAGGTGGTGTCCTCCATGGGGGTGATGTCAGGCATGGTGCAAGAAGTCGCGCAGAATGCCTTGACCGCTTCCGAAGCGGCGCAGACCGCCGACCGCGAGGCGCAATTGGGGCACGAGGTGGTCATCAAGGCCGGCGCATCCATCGACACGCTGGCGCGCGACGTCGAGAAATCAATGGCGGTGATCCAGGTGGTGGAGAACGAGAGCCGCAACATTGGCATGGTGATGGACGTGATCAAGGGCATCGCCGAGCAGACCAATCTGCTGGCGCTCAATGCCGCCATCGAGGCGGCTCGTGCCGGCGAGCACGGCCGGGGCTTCGCCGTAGTGGCCGACGAGGTACGCACGCTGGCGCAGCGTACGCAGAAGTCCACTCAGGAAATCCAGCAGATGATAGAGCGCCTGCAAACTGAATCCGGCAATGCGGTGCGCGTCATGGGCGAGGAGCGCGACCGGGCGCAGGAAAGCGTACGCGAAGCCGAACTGGCCGGCACTTCATTGGGCTCGATCACCCAGGTGGTGAAGACGATCAACGAGATGAATGCGAAAATCGCCAGCGCCGCTCGCGATCAGAGCAGCATGGCTGAGGAAATCAACGGCAACATGAGCGTCATCAGCCAGATTTCCGACCAGACCGCCGGCAGCGCGCATGAAACGGCGTCTTCCGCGCAGAGCCTGTCCGACCAAGCCGCCCAGTTGCAGGAATTGGTGCGCAAGTTCAAGGTTTAAGATTCCCGGATCCGGCGTTTGGAAGTTTGCGCGCGCTGGACTACAATACCCGCCCTTTCGGCTTGATTGATGTGCCATGACACAGGCAATGCAAACATCGCCAGAGCGGCTGGTCGCGGTGGAAACCACTGCACGGCTGCATATGGGGTTTGTCGACCTGCACGGCGGGTTGGGCCGGCGGTTTGGCAGCATCGGGCTGTCGCTGGACAGGCCGTCGACTCGCTTCACCGCGACCCTGGCGCAGAATTTTTCAGCCACCGGTTGCGGCGCGCAGCGCCTGGTGGAGGTTGCCGAGCATTTCGCGCAACGCGCGAATCTTAGCGGCGGCGCCCATTTCGATATCGCATCAGTCATTCCCGAGCATGCCGGACTGGGTTCCGGCACGCAGCTTGCGCTGGCGGTAGGCATGGCGTTGTCGCATTTGCACGGGCTCGGCCTGTCGGTGGACGAGGTTGCGGTGCTGGCGGGACGAGGGATGCGGTCGGGTATCGGGATCGGCGCATTCAAACAGGGCGGATTGCTGGTGGACGGCGGTCGCGGGCGCGATACGCAGGTTCCGCCGATTGTTGCACGCATGGATTTCCCTGCGGCATGGCGCATCTTGCTGGTGTACGACCCTCATAGCCAGGGGGTGCACGGCAAGCAGGAAGTCCGGGCTTTCGGCGAGTTGCCGGAGTTTCCCTCGGCACAGGCTGCGCATATCGCCAGGCTGCTGTTGGTGCAGGCGTTGCCGGCCATGGCCGAGCAGGATCTGGAAAGTTTTGGCCGGGCGATCAGCGAACTGCAGCGCATCGTCGGCGATCATTTCGCTCCGGCGCAAGGCGGGGGGCGCTATATCAGTCCTGAAGTGGGTGAAGCCATGGCTTGGCTGGAAAGCCGGGACGTGCACTGCACGGGCCAGAGTTCATGGGGGCCGACCGGATTTGCCGTCGTCGCCGGCGAGACGCAAGCCGGGCAGCTGTTGCCGCAACTGGAACATCGCAATCCGCGACTGAAATACGAAATATGCAGTGCCCGCAACCAAGGCAGCCTTATTACGGATGATTGCCGGAGCGGGCAGATGGCCCGTGCCGTGCTGAATTTTTAATTTATTTAAAGGGTGAGTTACATGGAAAAGCCGTACGTTCTTCACTTTATTACGCCAGCCAAGAACGCCAGTCCGTTCGATGCCAACATGGCCTACGATGCGGGCTATAACGCGGTCATTCCTTATACCGGCGTGCAGACGAGCGAAGTCATGGGTTTGGTGCAGGATGCCATTTTCTCGCGCGGCCCGCGCGGGGTCTGGCGTACCGGCGTTTTCATCGGCGGACGCGATATCGACATGGCGATGGACATGCTCAATATCGCCAGGAAATCGATGATCCCGCCGTTCGAGGTTTCCGTGTTCGCCGATCCGTCCGGCGCTTTCACGACGTCAGCGGCGATGATGGCCATGGTCGAGCGCGAGCTGAAACGCAACCACGGCGGCGATCTGCATGGCCGCAAAGTCAGCATTTTCGGCGCGACCGGCCCGGTCGGCGGCTGTACCGCCGTGATCGCCGCCAAATACGGCGCGACAGTGGAACTGGTTGCTCACCGTTCGGTGGCCGACGTGCAGGCCAAGGCCGACGCCTACAACGCCCGCTACGGCACCAGCATCGGCTATACCGACGGCAGCACCGCGGAGCTCAAGAAGGCGATCCTGCGGAATACCGACGTCGCGCTGTGCTGTGCCGCAGCCGGCGTGCGTGTGATCGAGCTGGCGCAGATGGCCGGTTCTCCGATGCTGAAAGTCGTGGCCGACGTCAATGCCGTACCGCCCTCCGGCGCCGAAGGCGTGGGCGTGATGGCCGACGGCGAGCCGATCGAAGGCACGCATGCCGTCGGTTTGGGAGCGCTGGCAATCGGCAATGTCAAGTACCAGGTGCAGAACCTGATGTTCAAGAAGATGCTGGAAGGACAAAGCCACGTCTATCTGGACTTCCTGTCCGCCTTTGAATTGGCGCGCAAGGATTTCGCCTAACCTCATCATCATCGCCGTCTGCGCCAGGCCGTATGTCGTGGCCGCCGCGCAGGCCGGCTTCAAAATCGCCGCGTTCGACATTTTCAACGATATCGAAACGCGGCGTTTGTGTTTCAGCAGCGAGCGGGTGGCGTTCTCGGACGGCGGTTTCGATGCCGACGATTTGTGGCGCAAGCTTTGCGCGGTCGACTTGGCGGGTGCCGCGGTTATCTACGGCAGCGGCCTGGAAAACCAGCCGAAGCTGCTGGACCGGATATCCGGATGCTTCCCGCTGTTGGGGAATGCCCCTGAAACGGTTGCATTGACCAAGGACCCAAGCCGATTTTTTTCTCTACTCGACCGGCTTGGCATCGCTTACCCCGAAACCCGTTTCGAGCCGCCGCCGGAGTTGCCCGGCTGGCTGATGAAACAGGGCGGCGGTTCCGGCGGCACGCATATCCGGTTGTGGGACGGCCAGGTGCAAGGCTATTACCAGCGCATGGCACAGGGTATCCCGGCGTCGATACTGTTTGTCGCCGATGGCGCGGAGCTTGAAGTGATAGGCTACAACGAACAGTGGCTGGCGCCGGCCCCCGGCATGCCGTTTCGTTATGGCGGTGGCGTCGGCAATGCGGATTTCACGGATCATGCCAGAATCTCGATGGCGGATGCTGCGCGCAAGGTGGTTGCCGCGACCGGTTTGCGCGGACTGAACAGCATGGATTTCATGCTGGCAGCAAATGGGCCGCTGGCGCTGGAAGTAAATCCTCGCCTGAGTGCGAGCTTCGATTTTTATGATATTCCCGCGCTGCTGGAAATGCATATGCAGGGCTGCTGCGGTGTGTTGCAGTCGTTGGTGCAACGCCCGGCGGGCTCCAAGGCGCATCTGGTCTATTATGCCGACCATGACGTCGAGGTGAGCCGAGCGCAGGAATGGCCGGAATGGACGGCGGATCTGCCGGTTGCAGGCACGGCTTGTAAAGCCGGAGAACCCGTATGCAGTATTTTTGCGCACGCCGATGATGCGCATGCGGCAAAGGCATTGGTTTTTGCCAGAGCTCGCCAACTTGATGCACAATTACGAACTTTTTGAACATTTCCGGGGAAGCGATGAGCAGTAATATAGACACCACCAACTGGCCCAGCGTCAACACATTGACTGCACCGCTGGTGCAGAACCTGATCGACAACGCCAGGAGCCTGCGCGTCGGCATTGAGACGCACGCGACCGGCGCCACCATTATCGATGCCGGCATCAAGCATTTCGGCGGCCTGGAAGCGGGGCGCCTGATCGCGGAAATCTGTATGGGCGGCCTGGGACGGGTGAGCCTCACGGCCAATCCGTCTTTTGCGCATTGGCCGTGGCAGCTCAACGTGCATTCCTGCAATCCCATCCTGTCCTGTCTCGGCAGCCAGTATGCCGGCTGGAGCCTGGCACATGAAAAATTCTTCTCGCTCGGTTCCGGCCCCGGCCGCGCAATGGCGGGGCGCGAGGAGTTGTACAAGGAGCTGGGCTACCAGGACAAGGCCGCCAGCGCCTGCCTGGTGCTGGAGAGCGACAAGGCACCGCCGCTTGAAGTGATCGAAAAGGTTGCGCGCGATACCGGCCTTGCCGCCGACAAGCTGACCTTCATCCTGACGCCGACCCGCAGCCTGGCTGGTACGATACAAATCGTCGGCCGCGTGCTGGAAGTGGCGATGCACAAGATACATGCGCTGCATTTCCCGCTGGAGCACGTGGTGGACGGCATGGCCAGCGCCCCGGTGCCGCCGCCAGCGCCGGATTTTCTCAACGGCATGGGCCGTACCAATGACGCCATCCTGTTCGGCGGCCACGCCCATGTGTTCGTGCTGGGGAGCGACGAAGCCGCCGCCGAACTCGCCCGAAACCTGCCCAGCAGTTCCTCACGCGACTACGGGCGGCCGTTCGCGGAAGTGTTCAAGGTGGTCGAATACGATTTCTACAAGGTCGACCCGATGCTGTTCAGCCCGGCCGCGGTGACCGTGACCGCGCTGGAATCCGGCAAGAGCTTCACCGGCGGCAAGCTGGATGCGGCGCTGCTGGATAAATCGTTCGGCTTTGCTGCATAACTGCAAAAAATTTAACCGCCGATGAACGCCGATGAGCGCCGATTTTTGAGTAAGTGGCATCTTTCAGGCATTTTGCCCAGGAAGCTCTCTTTCGTGTGTCGTATAACAAGTTCTTCTGATTTTATCGGCGTTTATCGGTGTTCATCGGCGGTTTAGAATCGTGAACCGTATCCCCGTATTTACCGACGACCCCGGCTGGCACGGCAAGCGCCTGAAAGATGCCTTTGCCGCGCGCGGCCGGGAAGCGGTATTCGTTTCCCTCAAGGATTGTCACCTGGACCTCACGCACGGCAGGCCGGGGATCCATATTCCCGGCTTCGACCGGCTGCCGGGCGGTGTGTTCGTGCGCGGCGTTCCCGGAGGTACGTTGCAGCAGGTAATTTTGCGGCTCAACGTGCTGCATGCATTGAAAGCGCTGGGCGTCGCCGTCTATAACGATGGCCGCGCGGTGGAGCGCACCGTGGACAAGGGCATGACCAGCTTTCTGCTGCATCAAAATAGTGTACCTACCCCGCCGACCTGGGTGTGCGAGTCGCGGGAAACCGCCCACAACCTGATTCTGCGCGAAACCATGGCAGGGCGCACGCTGGTGATCAAGCCGCTGTTCGGGTCGCAGGGGCAGGGCGTGCGCAAGCTCGAGGCCGGCTCACCGTTCCCCGTGCCCATGGAAGAGCATGTCGATGGCGTCTACTACCTGCAAAACTACGTGGATAGCGGCGAAGGCGCGTGGCACGATCATCGCGTGTTCATCGTCAACGGCCGGGCCGTGGGCGCGATGGTGCGCCACGGCAGCCACTGGATCAATAATGTCGCGCAGGGTGGGCGCTGCGAGCCGCTGGCGGTTGAAGGCGAAGTCGCCGATCTGGCACTGGCGGCGGCGCGCGCGGTAAACATCGATTATTGCGGCGTCGACGTGATCCGCGACCGTCAGGGCAAGCTCTACGTGCTGGAAGTCAATAGCATTCCGGCCTGGAAAGGCCTGCAGAGCGTGGTGGAACTGGATATCGCTCAAACGCTGGCGGACGATTTTCTCGCCAAGCTGGCCGGAGGATACTCCGGCCTGGCGGCGGTTTCCTGAAGTGCCGTCGCCCCTTCCCGATCCGCAAACACTCGCCGCCGCTTTCGAAGCAGCCTGTCTGGCCGAACTGCAGGCCATTAAACCCGGTAATGTTCATGTTTTCGCCGATGGTCACAATATGGTGGTTGACGACTTCGTCAAAAGCGCGCATGCCGCAGCCAGCGTCATCGCATTGCAGGGGTTGACGGTCGGCCAGCGCATCCTGCACGCGGTCGAGGCCACCTGGGCCGCGGCCGGTTGCAATACCAATCTCGGCATCGTGTTGCTCGCGGCGCCACTGCTACATTCTGCGCTGTCGGGCAGGCCCCTTGCCGAAGTGCTCGGGCGGCTTACGGTGGAGGACGCCAGCTTGGCTTTTCGCGCCATTCTGCGCGCATCGCCCGCCGGGCTGGGCAACAGTCCCCGGCATGATGTGCGCCAGACGGCACAGGTGACCCTGCTCGAGGCGATGTGTGAATCCGCAACTCGAGACCGTATCGCCTATCAGTATGCTACGGCCTATGAAGATGTACTCGGTTTTGCCGTGCCTCGCTACCACGAAGCTTATTCCCGATGGGGTAGTGCGAACTGGGCGACAACTGCGGTTTACCTGGGATTGATGGCACGCTTTCCTGATTCTCATGTGATGCGCAAATATGGAGAGGCATCCGCCGCCTCGCTCCGGATACAAGCCGAAAAATACGACCGGACACTGATCGAGAGCCGAAATCCCGAACATTGCCTGGACGATTTGCTGGGCTTCGATGCCGGGCTGAAACGGCAGGGCCTGAACCCCGGAACAAGTGCCGACTTGACGGTGGCAACTTTGTTGGCGGTAGCTATTGAAAAGTACTTGAAACCTGGATCAAAGTAGAACTCAATAATTTAACGAATACTTGATGCTAATTTCAGCATAGGGGATTACACTGTGTTCTGTTTATTAAAGATTTTTATTTTGATTGGAGGCCAATAATGGATAAAGGCAGCGTATATGGCAACCTGACGAATGCTCGCAGATTGCATTCTGTGAAGGCAGACGACACAGGAGACAAAGGCAGCGTGTATGGCAGCCACACCAATGCTCGCAGATTAAGTTCCGCTAAAACCGAAGGCAGCCAGGGTAGCGTATATGGCGGCCTGATCAATGCCCAACGATTGGTATCGATTAACGCCGGAGCATTTACCAACAATGCCAGTCTGCATAGCAGAATCGGCGGAGATGCGATGGTAGCTTCGCTGGTACGTTACTTTTATGGAAAAGCGTTGCGAGACAAACGCATCAACAGGTTCTTCGATTTCTCCGACGGCAAGGAAATGGAAAAGCAGATCCAGAAACAAATAGCCTTCCTCAAAGCTGCTCTCGGCGGACAGAAATCAAACGGTATAGATCTGAACGAGGAGTACGCGTATCTCGCATCCCTTGGGCTGTCCGATGACCATTTCACGGCGGTTGCGGAAAATTTAGCCGCCACGCTCAGGGAGCAGAATGTGCCGCATCAGCTGATCGGCGAAATGACGGCTTTTTGCGAAACGATGCGCAAGGAAATCTTAGGTTGAATTCTTGAATAAACGACGTGTTTCGGCATGAGCATGTCATTCAGGGATAAAACCATAAACATATCTGCAATATCTGCTAAAATTCCGGCTCGCAGCCAAGTGGATGCGAGCCGGATACAAGAGGGCATCGGCGCTCCGACGGGGTTACCGTAGCAATGGTATCTCTGAAAAAGCTATGCTATGATGCCCGCACTTTTTCGGCCACGACACGTTAACAAAACG
>NZ_DASXVH010000016.1:0-29527 GCF_036504375.1 Novimethylophilus sp. | reverse complement strand
CAGCAAAGGTTCGATGATGTTCCATAATTCGTCGTCCACCAGTGGCTTCGGCATGGCTCCTCCTTCGGCTTTATTCCAGAAGGTTATCGGCCAACCCGCGCCACTGTTGAATCTTGTCTCCTCATTTTGTTAGACGCTCTTAGAAGCTGGAAAATCCTTCGTACAATTTCAGGTACTCCTGCCGGTAGCGCTCCAGCACATGGGTGCGTTTCAGTTTCAGCGTCGGTGTCAGCAGGCCGTTTTCTATCGTCCATGGCTCGGTCAGCAGGCAGGCCCGGCGGATGCGGGTATAGCCCGGAAATCCAGGCATCTGCCGCGCCATGCGAGCCAGGGCAAAAGCCCTTCCTTGCGCCGAGTCCGGCGATTTTTCCGCGGCGGCCTGCTCCCACAGTTCCCGGTTGAGCACGGCGAAAACGCCGAGACAGGGCTTGCCTTCGCCCACCACCATGACCTGCTCGAACAAGGGGTCGCGCAGGATCGCGGTTTCCAGGTCAACCGGCGGCACTTTCTCGCCGTTGGACATGACGATGATTTCCTTGATGCGGCCGATGATGGTTAGATGGCCGTCACCATCGATGTGCGCGATATCGCCGGTATTGAGCCAGCCGTCTTCCATCAGGATTTCCCGCGTGGCTTCGTCGTTGCGCCAATAGCCCCGCATGATGCCGGCGCCGCGGGCGAACAGGATGCCGTTTTCGTCCAGCTTGACTTCGACCCCGGGAATAGGGGGGCCAACGCTGGCGGGTTTGTTCCGTTCGGCGCGGTTGACGCTGACCACGGGGCCGGCTTCGGTGAGGCCATAGCCTTGCAGGATCGGCAAGCCCAGCCCGATGAATATGCGCGAAATCTCCGGCGACAGCGCCGCGCCTCCGGAAAGCGCCATGCGCAGCCTGCCGCCCAGGCGCGCCATCAATTTTCTCGCCACCAGTCGCTGCAATAACGGCCACAGCAACAGCGAAGCCTGCCACGCGGCGCGACCCTGCGCATATTCGAAACGGCGGTAACCCACCTCTACGGCAAAATCGAACAAGCGGCGCGCCATTGGCGTGCCGGTTTGCAGCTTGTTGCGCAAGCCGGCATAAATACGCTCGTAAATCCGCGGCACGGAAATCAGCAGCGTAGGGCGCACGGTGGCAAAGTCTTCGTGCAGCTGTTGAAACGAGCGCGCGAAGCCGACCATGGCGCCCGCCATGACCGGAATGTAATAGCCGGCGGTGCGTTCCAGCATGTGCGAAAGCGGCAGGAAGGAGAAAAACACATCGGTGGGCAGCACATCAAAGGTTTGCAACGAATTCCAGGCATTGCTCAGCAGGTTGCGATGGCTCAGCATCACGCCCTTGGGGCGCCCGGTGGTGCCCGAGGTGTAGACGATGGAAGCCAGACGTTCCGGGTCGGCCAACCGGTGGAGAAAATCGTCGCCGGCCTCAGGCACCCATGTGTCCATGTCATGCAGGCGGGGATCGTGCGCATCCGCGGGGAGCGGGTGCATGGTGACGACGGATGCCAGCGCGGGCAACTCGGCAGCTGCCTGGTCAATCGGATGCCAATGCTCGGCGCTGGCTATCAATAGCAGCTTGGCTTCCGCATCCTGCAGCACGTACGCGACATTGTCGGGACGATCGGCAGTATATAGCGGCACGGTCACCAAACCCAGTCCCAGCGCGGCCTGATCGAACATCACCCAGGTCGGGCTGTTCTTGAACATGATCGCAACCCGGTCTCCGGGTTGCAGGTTTTCGCGCTGCAGCGCCGCCTGCCAGCGCGCGATTTCGGCTACCATGCCGGCCCAGGTCAGTTTTTTCCAGGCTTGGGCATGCTCGTCAAAAAAGCGATAGGCCACTGCATCCGGCGAGCGCCGCGCGCGTTCGTGGAAAAGGCCATCCAGCGTGAGGGCCTGTTCAGGAGAAATGCGGGCTTGGCGATGGGAACTCACGTTAGGTTATTAGAACCGCTCGTCCTCGCGCAGGTAGCGCCACTGGCCGGGCGGAAGATCGCCCAGCATGACTTTGCCGATGCGGATGCGCTTCAAACCGGTCACTTTCAGGCCGACCATTTCGCACATGCGCCGGATCTGGCGTTTTTTGCCCTCGCGCAGCACGAAGCGCAGCTGGTCTTCGTTTTGCCATGATACCTTGGCGGGTTTCAGCGCTTCGCCGTCGAGCGACAGCCCGTGGTTGAGCAAGCTCATGCTGCGTTCGCCGAGCTTGCCCTGCACCCGCACCAGATACTCCTTGTCGATGGGAGAGTCTTCGCCGATCAGTTGCCTGGCGATGCGTCCGTCCTGGGTCAGCACCAGCAACCCGGTCGAGTCGATGTCCAGCCGGCCGGCCGGAGCCAGCCCCTTGGCCTGCATGGGATTGAAGCGCTGCAGAGACTTGTCCTCAAGCCAGCGCGTGTCGGCGGTGAACAGCACGGCGGCGGGTTTATACCCTTGTTCCGCCTGCCCGGAAACATAGCCCACCGGCTTGTTGAGCAGAATGGTGACGCGCGCCTGCTGGCTGGTCTGCGCGGCCTTGTTGAGGGTGATTTTTTGCGACGGATAAATCCTGGTGCCGAGTTCGGCTACGCGCTCGCCGTCGACATACACCCAGCCGCGCTCGATATAGGCGTCCGCTTCGCGGCGCGAGCACAGGCCTTGCTGCGACATTAGCTTGGAAAGACGTACTTTTTCATTACTGGTCATGGCAAGGAAAGAATTATCCACGGGAACTGATGCCCGATTATATCTTTCCTGGCCTTGGTTGGATTTTAATAGGCAAGCCAGTGGCGGAAGTGAACGGAGTGTCGCGGCGGGACGCCGCGAAGGGAGCGCTGCGGCTGCGGAATCACCCGCAACCGCAGCTTGGCATTACAACTGCGCCAGAATGGCCTCGACGTTGGAAACCTCGAATTTACCGGAAGCCTCGATGCCAAGGTATTTCACCACGCCGTCATCGACGATCATGCCGAAGCGGTAGCAGCGGACCCCCATGCCGTTGGCGGTAAGGTCGCGATCAAGGCCGAGTTTTCTGGCGTAGTCTGCGCTGCCGTCCGCCATCATGCGCACCTTGCCGCCGGCTTTTTGCTCGCGGCCCCAGGATGCCATCACATAGGCATCGTTGACCGCCATGCACCAGACCTCATCCACGCCCCTGGCCTTGAGTTCGTTGTAATGCTCGACAAAGCCCGGCAAATGCTTGACGGAGCAGGTCGGCGTAAACGCACCTGGCACACCGAAAATCACAATTTTCCTGCCCTTGGCCTGATCGGCCACGGAAACCGGTTGCGGATTGAGCGGGCAGCCATTGGCGGGATCGAACTCGGTGCTTTCGGTCAACGTGCCTGCCGGCAATTTTTCTCCAACCTGGATAGTCATGGCATCTCCTCATGGTTATGGCTAAGAATGGGGGAGAGGATTGCATAACCGGGGTGGGATGTCAAAAATAAGGCTTAAAACCTCTTATTTTTCATGGTCTTGTAAGCGATGACTTTTTAAGTCATGCCGGTAACTGAAAGGCGCTCAGGCAAACGATGAGCCATGCGTTGCCAGGAACCTGTCCAGCTGGTTGGCGAAAGTCTGGCGGTCTCCCTGGCTCAATACCGGCGGTCCGCCGGTCTGCACGCCGCTGCTACGCAGACTGTCCATGAAATTGCGCATGGTGAGGCGCTCTTCGATGTTTTCCTTGCTGTAGAGCTCCCCGCGCGGGTTCAGCGCATGACCGCCTGCAGCGAGCACCTGGGCGGCCAGAGGAATGTCCGCAGTGATTACCAGGTCGCCGGGCTCAACCGATTGGGTGATTTTGTTATCCGCTACATCGAAGCCGTGCAGAACCTGAATGGAGCGTATATAGGGCGAGGGCGGAACCGCGCAGCGTCTGGTTGGCGACCAGCGTGAGTTGGATATGGGTGCGCTGCGCGACGCGGAATAGAATTTCCTTGATCACGTTGGGGCAGGCGTCGGCGTCGACCAGAATTTGCATAATGTATTATCGTAGCGGGTCGGGTAGGATAATATCAACCCGGAACCCGGATGTCGTCCGTCCAGAACGGACTATTACAATAAAACGCTACTTGACGGGCTAGTACCGGAACGGTCTAATCCAGCGAAAACACTAACTGCCGCACGCCATCAAACGCTATGGCGTGCGGTTTTCCAGAGAGTGTATCCCAGCCATGCCCACATGCTTCATATGTCATTAAAATTTGCTTTCCTGGCTTGTGCGCTCGCGGCATTGAGCCTAGCGGTGTCCCGGCCTGCTTGCGCCAGGGAGTCGTTGCGGGTCGTGGCATGGGATGGCTACGCCGATGCGGATATCGTCGCCGAGTTCGAGCGCCGTTTCAATGCCGATGTCGAGGTGACTTACGTCAATTCGGACGACGACCTGTGGGACAAGATCAACGGCAACAATGGCGGCGAATATGACGTATTTGCGGTAAATACGGCAGAGCTGCAGCGTTATATCGACAAGCGCTTGAGCGTGGCTATCGATATCAATGCGATCGGAAACCATGCTCGTCAATTGCCGCGCTTTCAGCATCTTGAGGCGATTCCCGGCCTGGTCCGCGACGGCAAGGTATATGCCATCCCTTATGCGTATTCGGAAATGGGATTAATCTACAACCGCAGGGAAGTCAAAAACATTCCGCAATCAATGGCCGAAATGTGGAACCCGGAATACCGCGGCCGCGTGTTGGCCTACAACACCAGCAACCATAATTTTTCGATAGCGGGCTTGCTGCTGGGAAGTGGCAACCCGTTTCGCTTGAGCGATGCCGAGTTCAGCCTGGCGGCGAAGCAACTGGTGAAGTTGCGGCGCAATGTGCTGACTTTCTACACCTCGCCGGAAGAGGCGGTAAAGCTGTTTTCTGGCAACAAAATTGCGCTGGTGTTCGGCAATTACGGAACCCAGCAGGTCAAGGCTTTGAAAGAAGCGGGAGCTGACATCGGCTACGTCATCCCGCGCGAGGGCGCTCTGGCCTGGCTGGATTGCTGGGCAGTGTCCCGTGGCGCAAAAAACCGGAAACTTGCCGAAATGTGGATTAACTACATGCTCGAGAAAAAGGCGAGCGACAGATTGACCGCTGGGCACGGACTGGCCAATACCGTTACGCTTTTCCCCACCAGCCGGCGCAACGACAAGATCATCTGGCTGGAACCGGTGGAAAATCCTGCCAAGCGAAAAGCGTTGTGGGATCGCATAATGTCCGGCGAAACCCTTGCGGCATTTTAATTAGATGCGATTGAGCATAGGCATCAAGCTCGGTTTCTGGCTGGCGCTGCTGGGCGCCTTATCCACCGGCCTGACCGGATATTATGTCTACGACCAAAGCCGCAGCCTGCTCATCGAGTCTTCAAAGGACAAACTGCTTACCGCGACCCGCGTGCTGGCTTATCGCTTCACCGACGCGCTGGCCGGTATTTCCAGCGATGTGAAACTCATTGAACTATTGCCGATGGTGCAAAAGATCAGCGGCTCCCATCTCACCGCCGATCAACAGGGCAGCGAGAAAAGACAACTGGCGCAAGTGTTCGAGGGGCTGCTGGCTGCTCATCCCGAATATTCGCAGATACGCCTGATAGGCGCCCAAAACTACGGGAAAGAGCTGGTGAGGGTCGACCGGGCCGATGACGGCATCAAAGCCATTACCGGCGACGAGCTGCAGGAAAAAAGCCATTTCCCTTATGTTTTTAAGACCTTGCGTCTGCCGCGTGGGCAATTTTACATTTCGGAAATCAATTTGAACCAGGAGCAAGGCGCACATCACGGTTTCGGCAAGCCCACGATCAGAATAGCTACGCCGGTTTACGCCGGGGATGGAGCCGTGTTCGGCATTGTGGTGATCAATGTCGATTTGCAGAATTTGTTCGACATGATCCGCACGGACCTTCCCCGGGACATCGATGTATTGCTGACGAACGACCAAGGGGATTATCTGATCCATCCCGACAAGTCCAAGACCTTTGGTTTTGACCATGGGCGTAAATTTCTGATTCAGGACGATCTGCCACAGACCAACAGCATCCTGAATGGAAAAGCGGACCATGCAATGTTCGAAACAGCCGCCAGCAAAGCATTCGATCGTGCGTCGCTGGCAGCGTTTATCAAGGTTCGGTTCGGCGCGCCGGCGGAGCAGCGTTTTGTCATGTTGGGACTGTATACACCGCTGGAAAATGTACTTCTGGAAACCAGGATGCTGGGTATCAATATTGTCCAGATCATGCTGTTGTTCGGCCCGGCCGCCATCATCATTGCCTTGCTGCTGGCCCGCGTTCTGACAAAGCCTTTGAATTTGATGGAAAAGTCCATAGGCGAGTTTGTAATAGGCAAACCCATAACGGCCCTGCCTGTGGAGCGCAATGACGAAATAGGCTCGCTGGCCAAAAGTTTTCTGTCCATGACCGCCAAGTTGAACGAGCAGGTTTATGCGTTGTCGAGCAGCGAAGAAAAACTGCGAACCTTGTTCGAGCTGTCGCCGCTGGGCATGACCAGAAACTCCATGGACGGGCGCTACATGGAAGCGAACAGGGCGTTGCTGGGTATGGTGGGATATTCGCTGGAAGAGCTCAACCGCATGAGCTATTGGGATCTCACCCCCGAGGAGTACGCAGAACAGGAAGCCCTGCAGCTCGAGTCGTTGAGAAATACCCGGTGCTACGGGCCTTACGAGAAGGAATATCTCCACCGCAATGGCAAGCGGGTCCCCATCCGCCTGAACGGGGTGCTGATTACCGGCGGTGACGGTGAGGATTACATCTGGTCGATTGTCGAAGACATCACGCAAAAAAAACAATCGGAAGAGCTGATCTGGACGCAGGCCAACTTTGACTCCCTGACCGGGTTACCGAACCGGCGCATGTTTCATGACCGCCTGGAACAGGAGCTAAAGAAAGCCCATCGTGCCGGTTTGCCGATGGCGCTGATGTTCCTCGATCTTGACCATTTCAAGGAAGTGAACGATACCCTGGGCCATGCGATGGGCGACCTGCTGTTAAGGGAAGCTTCGCAGCGCCTCACCGGTTGCGTACGTGAATCCGATACCGTGGCGCGATTGGGCGGCGACGAGTTTACGATTATTCTCGGGGAGTTGGAGGATATCGACAGCGTGGAGCGTGCCGCCCAGCAGATTCTGCGCAAACTGGCCGAGCCGTTCGCATTAGGGAGCGAACTGTCCTACGTATCCGTCAGCATCGGCATTACCTTGTATCCGGAAGACGCCACCGGCATCGAGGAGTTGCTGAAGAATGCCGACCAGGCCATGTATGCCGCCAAAAAGCTAGGGCGCAACCGTTGCAGCTATTTTACACTCTCCATGCAGGAGGCCGCCCAGACCCGGATGCGGCTGGCCAACGATTTGCGGGGAGCCCTGGCGGATAATCAGTTCCGGGTGTATTACCAGCCGATCGTGGAGCTGGCGAGCGGGACCATCCGCAAGGCGGAAGCGCTGATACGCTGGCAGCATCCGAAGCGCGGCCTGACCGACCCCGCCCAGTTCGTCCCGATTGCGGAAGATACCGGCCTGATCGTCGATATCGGTGACTGGGTGTTCCATGAAGCGGCCCTGCAGGTAAAACGCTGGCGTACAACACATCACACGGATTTTCAGATCAGTATCAACAAGTCTCCCGTGCAGTTTCACAGCGAGGAAAGCGCCCATGCCGCGTGGTTCTATCATCTGCGGAAGCTGGGGTTGTCCGGTCAAAGCATCGTCGTCGAAATTACCGAAGGCTTGCTGCTGGATGCCGGCCCGGCGATTACTGCGCGGTTGCTGGAATTCCGCGATGCCGGCATGCAAGTGGCGATCGACGATTTCGGCACCGGCTATTCCTCGTTGTCGTACATCAAGAAGTTCGATATCGATTATCTCAAGATCGACCGGTCTTTCGTGCGCAATCTGGCGCCTGACGCCGAGGATATGGTGTTATGCGAGGCTATTATCGTGATGGCGCACAAGCTCGGTATACAGGTGATTGCGGAAGGCATAGAGACGCCGCAGCAGCGCGATTTACTGGCCGCCGCCGGTTGCGATTACGGGCAGGGCTTCCTGTTTTCAAAACCGGTGCCTGTCGAAGAGTTTGAAATATTGCTGAAAAAAGGATGCGCCGTATGAAATCCATCAGTTCACGGGAAAACCCGTTATTCAAGCAGCTGAAAAAACTGGCGGAATCAGGCCGCGAGCGGCGCAAGGCCGATCGGACTTTGCTGGATGGTACGCATCTGCTGACGGCCTGCCTGGCAAGCGGCCAGCTGCCGGAACTGGTCGCGGTCAGCCGGGAGGCTTGGGACAAGACCGAAATCCGGGCGCTGCTGGCGCATGTTTCGGCACAACATCTGGTCGAGCTGTCGCCCAGCCTGTTTGCCGAGATATCGCCGGTGGAAAGCCCTGCCGGCCTGCTTGCGGTGATCGGGATTCCGCACCTGAAGCCGCCGGCCAATCCCGATTTCTGCCTGTTGCTGGAAGATGTGCAAGACCCCGGCAATCTGGGCGCCATTCTGCGCTCAGCCGCCGCGGCCGGGGTCCAGGCTGCCTGGCTGTCCGCGCATTGCGCCGATGCCTGGGCGCCCAGAGTGTTGCGCGGCGGCATGGGGGCGCACTTCGTGCTGGCGATCGAAGAGCGTGCGAATTTATCCGACAAGGCGGCGGCCTTCGCCGGCATGACGATAGCCACCAGCCTGGAAGCTGCCCAGTCCTTGTATGACCTCGACCTGACCGGGCCGGTGGCGTTCATGGTGGGTAACGAAGGGGCCGGGCTGTCGGCGGGATTGCTGACAGCCGCCAATACGCGGGTGCGCATTCCGATGCCGGGCAGGATCGAATCGCTGAATGCCGCCGCCGCAGCATCCATCTGCCTGTTCGAACGGGTTCGCCAGGTCGGACTCGCTTTGCCCGGCCCTCGCAGCTAGCCGGTTTTCATTGCACTGTATCAGTGCGGTAAGCGCCAATTTTTCCCCCATGAGAGAACAATCAAAATGCACAGGCTATTGCCGACCTTCAAGCCACTCGGGATGCCCGCCGATGTAGGCGGCTCAATGCCGGCTGTCGGTACCGGGAGCGATAATGCCTGAGGAAAACACCTCTTCGGTGTCGACCGCATCGAAGTGGTATTGCTGGTTGCAGAATTCGCAGCACACTTCTATCGTGCCACGTTCATCCAGGATGCCGGCGACTTCTTCGCGGCCTAATATTTTCAGCATATTGGCAACGCCCGCGCGCGAACATCGGCAATGAAATGTAACGGGCTGGGGGGCAAACAGCCGGACGTCCTCTTCATGAAACAGCCGGTGCAATATGGTTTCTGCGGATAATTCCAGCAATTCGTCCGGCTTTGTCGTATCCGCAAGCTGTCCCAGGCGATTCCAGGCATCCGTGTCCTGCTCCGGCTTGTCCGGCATTTTCTGCAACAGCATGCCGCCAGCGTGATCCTCGTCCGCGGCAAGCCATAACCGGGTCTCCAACTGCTCGGAACGCATCATGTAATTCTGCAATATTTCGGCGATGCTGCGACCTTCGAGCGCAACGATGCCCTGGTAGGTCTGGCTGCCGTCCCTGGGGTCGAGCGTGATGGCAAAACGGCCGTCACCGACGAGTTCGGCCAGGCCGCCTTGAGGCAAGTCGCCCTTCCATTTTGCGGTGGCCCGCATACCAAGATCACCATTGCATTCCACCACCAGCAAGGAAACCGGACCGTTTCCCTGTACCTGCAGAATCAGCGAACCCTTCAGCTTGAGCGTGGCGGCTAGCAGTGCTGCCGCAGCCATAAGTTCGCCCAGCGTATTGCGCAATACGGCTGGATACTCATGATGCTTCAGAATGGTGCGCCAGGTATCGCCCAAATGCACATGCTCGCCGCGAATCGGGGCGTTTTCGAACAAAAAACGGTGTAAAGCGTCTTGCAAAATGACATATTCCCGAGATGAACCATGCGTCATCATAACATCCTGCGTCATTTCATTCAGGCGCCGCCAATGGCGTCTACTCGGGAAAATCCTGCGCCGAAGTGTTGCATGATGCGTGCAAGGGAAGCCCTGTAAACTGACGGCGAAGATTCTACACAATGTCCGGCGCCGGAAGCGTTTTGACCTGCGGAATATGCGCAGCTTGCCAATGCCGCAACGCCCAGGCCCAGAGTTCGGCAACAGGCGCACGCATCAGGCCCGCCGGCGGTTGCTGGTGCAGGAATGCCAGCGCGTGCCATAGTGCCGCGGCAGGCCGCGTGGTATCCAGCGGCAGCGCAAGCGTCTGTTTGCTCAGTTTCTCGCCTTGCGCATTCACTGCGACCGGCAAGTGGGCGTAATGTGGCGTAGGCAGATCCAGCCGGTGCTGCAGGTAAATTTGGCGCGGGGTGGAATCCAGCAGGTCGGAGCCGCGGACAATATGGGTGATGCCCTGAAAAGCGTCGTCGATGACTACCGCCAGCTGATAGGCGTACAGGCCGTCCGCGCGCTTGAGGATGAAATCGCCGATGTCGCGTTGCAGCACCTGTGCCTGTCGCCCTTGCAATGCGTCCTCGAAAGCAATTTCCGCCGCGTCGGTTCTGACCCTCCAGGCGCGTATCTCGCGCCCATGCAGGCCGTTGCGGCAGGTGCCGGCATAAACCGGCCCTTCGATGCCGCGCAAGGCGGAGTCGGCCACTTCTTTGCGGCTGCAGGCGCAGGGGTAGAGCATGCCATGTTCGCGCAGCGTGGAAAGGACTGATTCGTAGGCTGCGCTGCGGGTGCTCTGGTACAGCACGGGGCCGTCCCATTCAAAGCCATAAGCTTCCAAGGTTTGCAGGATGAGCGCAGCCGCTCCCGGCTGTTCGCGCGGCGGATCGATATCTTCCATGCGCAGCAGCCATTGTCCACCATGAGTTCTGGCTTCAAGAAAACTGCCGACTGCGGCTACCAGCGAACCGAAGTGCAGCGGCCCGCTGGGGGAGGGGGCGAAGCGGCCGCGATAGATCTTTGCTGTGCCGGCCATATCGCTTCGGTCGGAGTTTGGGTTCAATGCAGCGAAACGACGTTATCCCGGTGCGGAGGAATGTCCAGCGCGACCACGCGCCTGCCCAGCAGCGTGATGCTGCATGGCAGGCGGTCGGCTCCGGTGCCGCTTACCTCGAAGTCGTAAGTCCGCCGCAGCTGTAGCCGCCCCACGTCATCCCTGCCCACCCACAGGTGGGTGAAGGCAACGGTGTCGTCGAGAAACTGCAGGCCATAGCGCTGCGCCGCCTGCTTGCCGGCAGCGACGGCAATGTCGCGCTTGTGCAGGCTATCCAGCCATAACCATGCCGCGACGATGGCGGCCAGCAGCAGAACGGTATCCAACTGGAACAAGCTCTAAACCGGTTTTACAGGAGTGACAGGTGCCACGTCGCCGGCGAGCGCCGCGGCCTCTTCTTCTTCGGGTTCATCTTCGTGCAGCGACAGGTGGGCGATGCGGTCGGTGGCATCCCTGACTTTGGAATCCTTGCTGTGCAGCTTGAACCTGAGGCGCAGTTCGTTGATGGAGTCGGCGTTGCGCAGCGCGTCTTCTTCGGTGATGCGGCCTTCCTCGCACAGGCTGAACAGCGCCTGGTCGAAGGTTTGCATGCCCATTTCGACCGATTTCGCCATGGCTTCCTTCACCATGCTGGTTTCGCCTTTCAGAATCAGGTCGGCGATCAGCGGCGAGTTGAGCAGGATCTCGATCGCGGCGCAGCGGCCGCCACCCTTTTTTGGTACCAGGCGCTGCGAAACGAAGGCGCGCAGGTTGAGCGACAAATCCATGTGCAGCTGTTGGTGGCGCTCTTCCGGGAAGAAGTTGAGAATGCGGTCCAGTGCCTGGTTGGCGCTGTTGGCGTGCAGCGTGGCCATGCACAAATGGCCGGTTTCGGCGAAATTGAGCGCGAACTCCATGGTTTCGCGGTCGCGGATTTCGCCGATCAGGATCACGTCGGGCGCCTGCCGCAACGTGTTTTTCAGCGCCGGAAACCAGTCCAGCGTGTCGCGGCCGACCTCGCGGTGCGTGATCAGGCAGCTCTTGCTGGGGTGCACGTATTCGACCGGGTCTTCGATGGTAATGATGTGCCCATGGGAGTGCTCGTTGCGGTAGTCGATCAATGCCGCCAGCGTGGTGGATTTGCCGGAGCCGGTACCGCCGACGAGGATGATGAGGCCGCGCTTGCTCATCATCACGTCCTTCAACTGCGGCGGCAGCCCCATCTCGTCGAAGTTGGGAATCTTGGTGGTGATGGTACGCAGCACCATGCCTACATGCTCTTGCTGCACGAATACGTTGACGCGGAAGCGTCCGATATCCTTGGGGGCGATGGCGAAATTGCACTCTTTTTCCTGTTCGAAGCCGGCGCGCTGCTTCTCGTTCATCAGCGCATAGGCAAAGGCTTTGGTATGAGTCGGGGTGAGCTTCTGCGGAGCCACCGGCGTCATCTTGCCATCTATCTTCATCGCTGGCGGAAAGTCAGCGGAAATGAACAGGTCGGAAGCCTTCTTCTCCAGCATCATGCGCAGGAGATTGTGCATATAGGCGAGAGATTGTTCGTGGTTCATCGCAGCCACCTAACCAATTAAATACCCAGTCCTTCTGTCCATGACAGCGCATCGATATGGCATTTGTTGATCATTTCCGGATCCATGACCAGGGATTCTGCCAGAACGCGGATTTTTTCTGCATCGCTACCTTCGCAGGCTTCGGCGAGTTGCAGGAAAGGCCCATAGACGCCGCTTCTTTTCAGCAGCGCTTCGGTGACCGCATCCGGCAGGTTGAGCTTGTCCAATGCTTGTTCCATCGGCATTTCCAGCATCGCGTCCAGCAGCGAGAACACGCCGACGATGAACAAGTCGTCGCGTTCGCGCTTGTTCAGGTAACCGGCGCCTAGCAGTTCGGTAATGCGACCGCGGGTGATGGCGGTCTTCATCAATGCGGGAGGCGAAGTGCTTTCGCCGGCGGTGACCATGAGCAAGGTCAGCCAGCGGTAAAGCTGATCGTAACCGAGTATGGTGATCGCGTGGCGTATGGACTGGATCTCGCTGGAGAGCCCGAAGCCCACGGAATTGATGTAGCGCAGCAGCTTGAACGACAACGCGACATCGTGCTTGAAAGCGGTTTCAATTTCCCTGATCTCGGCCTTGCGCGAAACCATGTTGAGGATTTCCAGCACGACCGCATAGGACGGATGAATCACCTTGGCGGCCAACGTTTCCGGATGCATGAAGTAGAAGCCCTGGAACAGCGTGAATCCGGCCTGCTGGCAGGCTTCGAAGTCATGGCGGGTTTCCACCTTGGCGGCAATGGCTTTGACCGGGCGACCCTTCAATTTGCCGAATAATGCCAGGGCTTTGTCGACTCCCAGCTTGTTCAGGTCTAGTTTGACATAGTCCGTGTGCGGTAGCAGCGCCAGCAGGCCTGCATCCTCAATGGTGCTAAGCGAGATGCGGAACCCTTGTTCCCGCAAGGTCTTGATCCGTTGTATCAGCGCCGCATCGGCCTGCAGACCAGGCAGCAGTTCGAGTACCATGCGCGCAGCGGGCAGCTGTTCCATCGCTGAGCCCAGCAGCGCTGGGGGGGTGACTCGAATAAAGGCCTGCTTGTCGCCCAGCATCCATTGAGTTTCGGCGCCATCGCGCGTCCCGAGCAGTATTTCCACCCAGGGCTGCACATCGTGCTCGATGGCGGCGTCATCAATACTGTTGTCATGGCGAAACAGCAACTCGTACGCGGCGATTTGCTGATCCGCGTCGAGTATGGGCTGGCGTCCGATAAAAGCTTGATTCTGCTGCATTGGTTACCTGCTTGTAGAGAAACTGTGCGCGGATGACGTTTGTTTATGCTTATTTTTCGAGTTTTCTCGCCGATAGCCCCGACTGTTGCAATTCACTGCCTTCGCATTGGGAGATAACATGTCGCAAAAAGTTATCCCTGACCTAGAGGCGACTTTCAGGCAAACAGGGCGGCTTTGGTTTCCTGCGTTTGCATTCTGAGCAGTTCATCCATATCCAGCACCAGCACAATGGCGCCATCGCCGGTGAGAGTGGCTCCGGCAATGCCTCTGGGCTTGATGTCCAGCAGCGACTTGATGACGACATCGGCCTGCCCGATAAAACTGTCGATGGCCATAATGAACGTGCTGTCGCCCGACTGCATGAGCACACCGAAGGCGGGAACGGTTTTCTGCTCCCAGCCTATCAGGCTGGCCAGGGTGCGGATCGGCAGCACTTCTTCGCGCACGACCATGGTGGCTCTGCCGGAAACGCGCTGCACGTCCTCGGAATGGATGGGAATAATTTCGCGCACCATGGACAGCGGTACCGCGAAAGGCTGCTCGCCCAGCCGCACCATTAGTACCGGCAGGATCGCCAGCGTGAGCGGCAGCAGAATACGGAAGCTGGAGCCCTGGCCGACTACTGACGTGACATCGACGCGGCCGTTCAAGCGCTGGATATTGGTCTTCACCACATCCATGCCGACGCCGCGTCCGGATACGTCGGAAATCTGGTCCTTGGTAGAGAATCCCGGCAGAAATATCAGCTGCAAGCTTTGGCGCTCATCCAGCGTATTGGCGGTTTCGGCGTCTATCAGGCCTTTTTCCATCGCCTTGCTGCGGATGACATCCGGTCGAATGCCGCGGCCGTCATCGGTGATTTCGATGACGATGTGGTCGCCGATCTGTTCCGCTACCAGGTGGATCAGGCTCTTGGCCGGCTTGCCCGCAGCCACCCGCTCTTCGGGGCTGTCCACGCCATGGTCTACGGCATTGCGGATCAAATGCACCAGCGGATCGTTCAAATCCTCGATCATGGTCTTGTCGATTTCGGTGTCTTCGCCGGACAGTACCAGTTCGACGTCCTTGCCCAACTGGCGCGCCAGATCGCGCGCCAGGCGCGGATACTTCTGGAACAGCCTGCCGATCGGCTGCATGCGGGTTTTCATCACCGCATTCTGCAAATCGCCGACCAGCAGGTCGAGCTGGCTGACCGCTTCATCCAGATCCTTGATGCTCTCGTGATCCATCTTGCCCTGCATCATCGCGGTACGGATACATGTCAGGCGATTTTTGGTCAGCCCGATTTCGCCGGAGAGGTTGAGTACCTGGTCGAGGCGGGCGGTGTCGACACGTATCGACGTGTCCTTGGTAGCGGCTGAAGCGGCTGGCGAGGTGGCGCCTTTGGGCGCTTGGCGGGCCGGAGCAATCGTCGCACCGAGCGTCGGCGCTTCAGCCGGTGCCGCTGCGGCAGGGATATGCTCGCTGGGCGTGACGGCAGCCGGTGCGGCAGCCTCGCCTAGGAGGCCTTGATACAATGCATTCCAGTCCGGCCCGCCGCTGTCGGGCATGGCGGGAGACTCCGGCGTGAGCAATGCCTGCGCCTGGCTGGTTGGCTTGGGTGCGGCCGCCGGCGTGGCGGCCTGGCCGGACAGCACGGCATCCAGAGCGGACAGAATGGACGGGGCGGCCGGGGATGGCTGATGCTGCTGGGATAGCTCGCCGAACATGTCGCGCACGATGCCTGTAGCCGCCAGAATCACGTCCATAATGGCCGGGTTAAGCTTCAGTTCGCCGTTGCGCAGCTTGTCGAACAGGTTTTCGGTGCGATGGCACAAGGCCACCATTTCATTGGCATTGAGAAAGCCCGCACCACCCTTGATCGTATGAAACCCGCGGAAAATCTCGTTAAGCAGGTCGTGATCGTCAGGATGTTTTTCCAGCTCCACCAGTTTGTTGTCGACCCCTGACAACAGATCGGAGGCTTCTGTCAGGAAATCTTGCAGCATGTCTTCCATGCCGGCGAAATCACTCATGATCTTTCCTTAAGCGACGGGCGTCTATGGGTTAGGGTTGCGGCTAAAATCCCAGGCTTTCCAGCAGATCGTCGACCTGGGCCTGGCTGGTAACGACATCGGTGCGGCCTTCGGCATTGACGACCGGCCCGTTGAGCAAAGACTCGCCCATTTCCTTCTTTTTTTCTTCCGAGGCGCTCGCGATCAGCATCTGCAGCAGCTGGTTCTCGAGCTGTTGCACGGTGTCGGCGAGCTTTTTGATGACTTGTCCGGTCAAATCCTGGAAGTCCTGCGCCATGACGATATCCATCAATTGCGCATTGGTGGCCTTGGTCTTGAGCGGAACATCCTGCAAATGCTCGCGGGTTTGACCGACCAGTTGCTTGAACTCGTCAACGCTCAGCTGTCCGTTCATCAGCTGTTGCCAGCGGGCGGACAATTGCTTGGCACTGGCTTCCAGCGATTCTTGCAGCGGCTTGGCCACTTCGGTGGCATTAAGCGTCTTGACCGCGGCCTGCTCGGTCAGGGTGGAAATGTAATTGAGGCGGTCGCGTGCGTCCGGCATCTTGCCTACCGCTTTTTCGATCGAACGGTCGTAACCGAGTTCGCGCAGCGTGTCGTGCAACTGGCGCGTCAGGTGGCCGACCTGGGAATAAACGTCGGCCGCAGCCTCCTTTCCGGCGGATTTTTCGGCAGGAGCCGCCGGTGCGGGAGTTGCGGCCTTGGGCGGCGGAGGCGGTTCCGGTTCGTTGGCGCTGGCAATGCTGTCGAACAGCGCTTCGAGTTCTGCTGAATCTCCTGATTCCGTACTCACATCATGCTCCTCAAATGCCCAGTTTTTCAAAAACCTTGTTGAGTTTTTCTTCCAGCGTTGCCGCGGTGAAAGGCTTGACTACATACCCATTCGCGCCGGCCTGTGCCGCTGCGATAATGTTTTCCTTCTTGGCCTCGGCGGTGACCATCATGACCGGTAGGTGCTTGAGTTCGGCATCGGCGCGTATGGCCTTCAACAGGTCGATGCCCGTCATGTTGGGCATGTTCCAGTCGCTGACGACAAATTCGAAGTTGCCGCCCTTCAGTTTTTGCAGCGCCACGACTCCATCCTCGGCTTCGTCGACATTGGTAAAACCCAATTCTTTCAGCAGGTTGCGTACGATCCGGCGCATGGTCGAGAAATCGTCCACTACCAGAAATTTCATGTTCTTGTCAGACATTCAGTTGCTCCATGGGCGTTCAACTAAAAATTATGTTATGCGAGCAGGGGGCGCAATGTATCCACCAGAACAAGCGGATCGAATTTAGGCACATAGGTATCCACGCCCGCCTGCAATCCCATATTGCGGTTGGCCTGAGACGAGAGCGACGAGTGCATCACCACCGGAATGCCCTCGAAACGCCGATCTGCCTTGATGTTCTTGGTCAGCACATAACCATCCATTTCCGGCATTTCCGCATCGGTCAGGATCAGCCGCAAAGAATCATGCAGCGGGCGGCCATCCTGTTGGGCGCGTGCCGCCAGAGATTTGAGTTTTTCCCACGCCTCGTGGCCATTGCCGGCTTGCTGATGCTTGACGCCCATGCGATCGAGCACCCCCACGATGGCTTTGCGCGCGACCGAAGAATCGTCGGCGAAGAAGATAAAGCGCTCGTCGTCGGACTCGATCGCGGCGATTTCCGGGATGACGTCTTCGCCTATGGCCAGGGCCAGCAGTTGCTCTACATCCAGAATGGAAACCAAGCGACCGTCAGGCAGTTCGGTAATCGCAGTGATGACGCCTTCATTGCCGCCCAGCATATTCTGCGGCGGTTTCACCTTGTCCCAATCGACGCGGATAATGCGGTCTACGCTATGGACCAGGAAGCCCTGGGTATGACGGCTGAATTCGGTCACGATCAGGGTGGCGTTGCTGCAGTCATGCTGGCCGCCCAGATTGATGAAATTGATCAGCGATATCACCGGAATGATATTGCCGCGCAACGATATAAATCCCTCCACTCCCGTCGGTACATTCGGCGTCTTGGTGACATGGGGCGTATGGGTGACTTCCCGTACCTTGAATACGTTGATGCCGAAGATTTCATGAGTGCCCAGCGAGAAAAGCAGGATCTCCATCTTGTTGGAGCCTGCCAGCTTGGTGCGGGCGTCAATATCGTCCAGCAGATTCGTGTTTGGTTCTGACATAGTGCTCATCGCTCCATGAAACTTAAGCGCCCGGTTTCGTCACCAGCAGGCGCGTCAGGACTTCAGCCAGTTTGTGGGGTTCGAATTTAGGTACGTACTCGTCTACGCCGACGGAGCGGCCGAGGTGCGCATTGGCGTCGCTAGAGAGCGAGGAGTGCATCAATACCGGAATGCCGGCGAAACGCGGGTCGCTTTTAATGTTGCGGGTCAGCACATAGCCATCCATTTCGGGCATTTCTACGTCGGTCAGGATCAGTTGCAGGACGTCGGTGACTTTCTGGCCGAGCGCATCCGCGCGGTTGGCGATTTTCTGCAGTTCATGCCAGGCTTCCTTGCCGTTGGTGGCTGAAATGTAATTGACGTCGAGTGCCGACAGGGTTTTTTCGATCTGTTTGCGCGCCACTACCGAATCGTCGGTGAAAAAAATGGTTCTTCCCGCGACCGGGATTGGCTTGAGCGACGAGATGGCAGCATCGTCGACATAACTCGAAGTCTCGGCGAGGATTTTTTCTACATCCATCATCATCACGATGCGGCCGTCCTTGAGTTCGGTGACGGCGGTAATAAGGCCGCCCATCTGTGCGGTCAGCATTTCCGGGGGCACTTTCATCGCCGACCAGTCGATGCGCAAAATGGTATCTACGCTTTCCACCAGGAAGCCCTGGGTGTGGCCGTTGTATTCGGTCACGATCATGATTTGCGGCGGCTTGGCATTCTGGATGCCGACGTATTTGATGAGATCTACCACCGGCACCAGCACGCCGCGCAGGCTGACCATGCCTTCGACCGAAGGCGGCATGTCCGGGGCATGCGTGATTTTCGGAATGCGCATGACTTCGCGCACTTTGAAGACATTGATGCCGAAGGTTTCTTCGCGCCCCGTGCGTTCGTCCGTGCCGAGGGAGAATAACAGCATTTCCAGCTTGTTCGAGCCGGCGAGCTTGGTGCGCGCGTCAATGCGCTTTAGCAGTTCGGACATCTTGAGGCTCCGTTATTTTTCGGCTCTTTGCCAAGAGAGTGCATTGATATGCGCCAATTATGCACTGGAAAGGCATAAGAGGGAATGGTCGCCCTCGCCGCTAAGCGCGATATGGTCTAGCTGCTCCAGCACTTGCATACTGGCGGTTTCCATATTTCCCAGTTCGTCGATTGCGAGTTCCAGGTTTCCGCTGTAAAAATGGTCCAGCGCATCCTTGCCGTGGCGGTGGACATTGATATGTGGATTTTCCACTTCCTTGTATCCGGAAAGCTTGGAAAAGCATTGTTTTCCTTCGCCTTCGTAATACCATTTCCCGAGCCGGCAGCCGGTATGGCTGGCAAAGTCGCTGGACTGCTTATCGGATACGCCCATGAATATCTTGTACACCTCGAACTTGAAAATCAGGTGATCTACCTTGGCTACTTCGATAAAGCTGCGCAACGAGCTTACCGAAATGGCGCCTTCAAGCTCATGCGCAATACCCAGCAGTGTTTCCATATTGGTGGATGCGGCCAGCCCGTCCTGGCTGAAGCGTTGTGCGTCGCTCGAATTGGCCACCATCTGGTTTTTAGCCCGCAAGGTTTCCTGTTGAATGCTGGATACCAGTGCGGAGATTTCATTGGTGGCCTGGGCCGTACGTTCGGCCAGCTTGCGCACTTCATCGGCAACCACCGCGAAGCCACGCCCCTGTTCTCCGGCGCGAGCGGCTTCAATGGCCGCATTGAGCGCGAGCAGATTGGTCTGGTCGGCAATTTCCTTGATCAGTTGAATGATGCCGCCGATCTGTTCCGCGCGCTGGTTGAGCCCGTCGACGCTATACGCCGTTTCCTGGGTCTTTTGCGACATGGTCTGCAGATTGTTGGCAATCTGCTCCATCGAGGCCCGGCTGGAACCTGAATTGCGCGCGGCTTCGACGGCGTGGGCTTGCTCATTCTTGAGGCGGGACGCCAGGATGAAAAGAGACTTCTGGAATTCGGAAAATGAGCTTCCGAACGAGGTGAGGCTTTCGAACATGCGCTGATGCAGCGTGATCTTGCGTTGTGTTTGAACGAGTGCTTCATCGGCGGCAGCCTTGGCGGAGACGAGCGCATCGCATTTTGCAGCCAATTGCTGATTTTCGGATTCCAGCCTGGCGATGTGAGCCTGCAGCTGACCAAGCTCTTTGGATTTGCCAAAGTTGAACATTATGCTTGCGTGCCTTTATGAAAAATCAATAGGTAACAACGACAGCATGCCACTATACTTTAGCTTGGTCGCAATTTGAATATGCAATTTAAATATAAATGATGATGCCCAGTCATTCACGCCCTCCATCATCGCCGCAGGAGCTGCAACAGGCTTTCGCACTGTTCAATCAAGTCTCCGAGCAGTTGACCAGCGCTTATGCCGAGTTGCAGGTCAAGGTGGAGCAGCTCACTCAGGAGCTGGCCGTAGCCAACGGCGAATTGCGCCGCCAATACGAAGAAAAAGAGGCGCTGTCGCAGCGCCTCGCGCACTTGCTGTCCGCGCTTCCGGGAGGGGTGGTGGTGCTGGATGTGGCGGGCAGCGTGGAAGAGGCCAATCCGGCCGCGTTGCGCCTGCTGGGGTCGCCCGTGGCCGGAGAGCGCTGGGGCGAAGTGGTCGAGCGTACGCTGGCGCTCACCCCGGTGCCTGGCGAATGGATGCTGAAAAACAGCGAGAGGCGTATCAGTATTTCGGCCAGCGCTCGCGAAAGCGGTAATGGGGAAATTTTGCTGCTGCAGGATGTCACTGATGCTTACATGATGGAAGCCCAGTTGCAGCGTCATAAAAGGCTCTCGGCGATGGGCGAAATGGCCGCAGCATTGGCGCACCAGTTACGGACGCCGCTTGCCGCCGCTTTGCTCTATACCTCTCATCTGGCAAATGACAGTCTTGCGGCGGAAGACCGCATGCGTTTTTCCGATAAGGCGCTGGGCCGGTTGCGCCACCTGGAGAATCTGATCAAGGATATGCTGGTGTTCGTGCGCGGCGGCCGCAGCGCCCAGGAAACAATCACCGTAGCCAGTCTGCTCGGCGAAGTGCAGCAGGTCATGGAGCCGCAGATGGCCCAGCATGAAATGCATTTCGAGGTGCGTGACGCAAGCGCCGGGGCCTGCCTGCTGGGCAGCCGCGAAGCGCTGGCCGGGGCCTTGAATAATTTGCTGGCCAATGCGATGCAGGCATGCAGAACGCATGGCCGCGTTAGCCTGTCTGCCAAAACAGATGCCGGCGGCTGGGTGATTTTTAGGGTAACCGATACCGGACGCGGTATCCCGCAGACAGTGCAGGAGCGGTTATTCGAGCCGTTTTTTACCACGCGCACCGAAGGCACCGGCCTGGGGCTCGCCATCGTGCGCGAAGTGACGCAAATTCACGGCGGCGAGGTTACGGTAAAATCCACAGAAAATGAAGGCAGCGAATTCTGTCTGCGATTTCCCATCATCAAGCCATGAAAAGACTTCCCATCCTGATCGTCGAAGACGACGTAACGCTGCGCGAGGCGCTGCTCGATACCTTGGAGCTGTCCCGCTATCGGGTGCTGACCGCCAATGACGGCGAACAGGCATTGGAGATACTCAAGGCCAATGCAGTGGGCCTGATCATTACCGATGTGCAGATGCCCAATATGACCGGGCTTGAGCTGCTGCACGAGATCAAGTCCCGCTGGCCGCATTTGCCGGTATTGCTGATGACGGCTTACGGCGTCATCGCGCAGGCGGTGGAAGCGATGCGCGAGGGCGCCTGCGATTACCTGGTCAAGCCGTTCGAAGTCGATGAGCTGCTTGCCCGGGCGGCACGCTGGATGCTGCCGGCAAGTTTTTCGGGCGAGCGCGGCGCGATTATCGATGATCCGGCCAGCAGCGGTCTTTACGGCATGGCTTCCAGGGTGGCCGACACGCCGGCTACGGTGTTGATCACCGGCGAATCCGGCACCGGCAAGGAAGTGCTGGCGCGCTTTATCCATCAGCATTCGTCGCGGGCCGATAAACCTTTCGTTGCGGTCAACTGCGCGGCCATTCCCGATAATTTGCTGGAAGCCACCATGTTCGGCTATGAAAAGGGCGCTTTCACCGGCGCCGCGCAGGCGCAGGCCGGCAAGTTCGAGCAGGCACAAAGCGGCACGCTGCTGCTGGACGAGATTACCGAGATGCCGCTGGCGCTGCAGTCCAAGCTGTTGCGCGTGCTGCAGGAGCGCGAGGTGGAGCGCGTAGGGGGGCAAAAAACCATTGCGCTGGACGTGCGCATACTCGCTACCTCCAATCGCGATGTCAAAGCCGAGATTGTCAAGGGCGGCTTCCGCGAAGACCTGTATTACCGCATCAACGTGTTTCCGCTGCACATCGCACCATTGCGCGAGCGCAGGCAGGACATCCCGCCGCTGGCACGCCATTTCCTGGGGGCAATGACTGCTGCGATGGGGCGGGGGACGCTGCGCTTTTCCGACGATGCGGAGCGGGCGATGCTGCAATATGCCTGGCCCGGCAATGTGCGGGAAATGGAGAATGTCGTGCAGCGCGCCGTCATCTTGGCCTCTGGCGACAGCATATTGCCGCAGCATCTGCATTTGCCGGCGCAACCTGCAACCGCTTCTTCGGCATCTGCAACCGCCATGGCGGAGCCGGTTGCAGCGGTCAACGATCTTAAATCGCTGGAAAGGGCGCATATCATGAACGCGCTGGAGTCGGTCAACGGCTCGCGCAAGCTGGCGGCGCAAAAGCTCGGCATGAGCGAGCGTACGCTGAGGCACAAGCTGCAGCAGTATCGGGAAGGCAAGTAAGAGCCAGGCTCTAATCTGGCCCGGGAATTGCTTATTAAATATCAGGTGAAATTTTCAGATGAAAGTCTATAATCGGTTCAACTGTAGAGAAACGCGATGGATACTAAAGGCATAGACCAGCTACTGACCCAGATGAATGCCGCCGCCGCAATTGCGGGCGGCAACAGCGAGGCTGCGCCGGCGGAAGGGGCGGCAAATTTTGCCGATGCGCTGAAGGGTGCCATCGACCAGGTCAACAATGCCCAGCAAACCTCGGACAAGCTGGCCCAGGATTTTCAGTTGGGCAAGCCCGATGCCAACGTCCAGGACGTGATGATTTCGCTGCAGAAAGCCAGTATTTCCTTCCAGACCATGGTGCAGGTGCGCAACAAGCTGGTGGCGGCTTATCAGGATGTGATGAATATGCAGGTTTGATTCAGCGGCGAATCAACCAGAATCAGCCGGCTAGCCGGCTGTTTTTATTTGTGGTGACGATGCTTGTGCCCGTGCATGTGATCGAGCAGGGTGTAATAGTTCGATGGTTCGAGCACGGTGGGGATTGCGTCGGGCAGCATTTCCGGATAGTCCTTGCTGTAGTGCAGGCCGCGGCTTTCCTGGCGTTCCATCGCGCTTTTCACGATCAGTTCCGCCACTTGCAGCAGGTTCCGCAGCTCGATCAGGTTGCCGTTGATGCGGAAATTGCTGTAGAACTCGTGCACTTCGTCGCGCAGCAGGTTGATGCGGTGCAGCGCGCGCGCCAGGCGCTTGCTGGTGCGTACGATGCCGACATAATTCCACATGAAGCGGCGCAACTCGCTCCAGTTATGGGTGATGACGACTTCCTCGTCGGCGTCCGTCACCCGGCTTTCGTCCCAATCGGGTAGTTCCGGCAATTCGAGTTTGCGCTGCGCCAGAATATCCAGCGCGGTGGATTGCGCGAATACCATGCATTCCAGCAATGAATTCGAGGCCAGCCGGTTGGCGCCGTGCAGGCCGGTGCAGGCGGTTTCGCCGATCGCGTAAAGATGCGGCAGATCGGTACGGCTGTTCATGTCCGTCATCAGCCCGCCGCAGGTGTAATGGGCGGCCGGCACGACGGGGATGGGCTGTTTGGTGATGTCTATCCCCAGTTCGAAGCAGCGGCGATAAATCGTGGGGAAGTGTGAGAGTATGAAATCCGCCGGACGATGGGAGATGTCCAGGTAAACGCAATCTATCCCGCGTTTCTTCATTTCGTAGTCGATGGCGCGGGCGACCACGTCGCGCGGGGCGAGTTCGGCGCGTTCGTCGTGGTCCTGCATGAAGCGCGAACCGTCCGGCAGCTTGAGCAACCCGCCTTCGCCGCGCACGGCTTCGGTAATCAGGAACGATTTGGCCTGCGGGTGGTAGAGGCAGGTGGGGTGGAACTGCACGAACTCCATGTTCGCCACCCGGCAGCCGGCGCGCCAGCCCATCGCCACGCCGTCGCCGGTGGCCACGTCGGGGTTGGTGGTGTAGAGATAGACCTTGCCGGCGCCGCCGGTGGCCAGAACGGTATTCTGGGCGCCGATCGTAACCACCTTGCCGTGCTGCTGGTCGAGAATATAAGCACCCAGGCAGCGGTTGTTGCGCCTGTCATGTTTTTTTGCGGTAATAAGGTCAACCGCAATGTGATTTTCCAGCAGCGTGATATTGGGATGCTGCCGCACTTTTTCTGCCAGCGTTTCCTGTACCGCATGGCCGGTGGCGTCGGCCGCATGGATAATGCGGCGCCGGCTGTGGCCGCCTTCGCGCGTCAGGTGGAAACCGCTGTTGTCGTCTTCGCGCGTGAAGGGCACGCCCTGATCGATCAGCCATTGCACGGTTTGCTTGCTGTGCTCGACGACGAAGCGCGTGACCTCGGGGTCGCACAGGCCGGCCCCGGCGATCAGAGTGTCGCGGATGTGCTCTTCGATGGTGTCGTCATCGGCCAATACCGCTGCTATGCCGCCTTGCGCCCAATGGCTGGCGCTGTCGTTCAATTCGCGCTTGGTAACCAGGCATACGCTGCGCGTGGGAGCCAGATGCAGCGCCAGCGTCAAGCCTGCCAGGCCGCTACCGATGATAAGAACATCAAATTTACGCAAAATCGAACTCGCCGTAACAATTGAACCATCCCCAGTTTAACGTTGTCTCTTAGCTGCGTACAGGGGTGGTTGCGCGGTATACTTGGCTGATCATAACAAGCCATACAGGGAGACGCTCTTGGCGAGCGATCGCGACATTGATCAGCAACTGGTAGAGCGGGTACAACATGGAGACAAGCAGGCTTTCGGGCTGCTGGTGGACAAATACCGGCGCAAGCTGGGCCGGTTGCTCTCCCGCTTCATCCGCGACCAGGCGGAGGTGGAAGACGTGGTGCAGGAAGCCTTCATCAAGGCTTATCGCGCGCTGCCCAATTTCCGCGGAGAAAGTGCGTTTTATACCTGGTTGTACCGCATCGGCATCAATACTGCCAAAAATTATCTGGTGTCGATGGGGCGGCGTCCGCAGACTTCCAACGAGATTGAAGTCGACGACGCGGAGAACTTCGAGGACGGCAACGAACTGCGCACCATGGATACTCCTGAGACTGAACTGATGACGCAGGAAATTGCCAAAACAGTGCAGTCGGCGATAGATGCTTTGCCGGAGGATTTGCGGACAGCTATCGTGCTGCGTGAAATCGAAGGGTTGAGCTACGACGAGATTGCCACCATGATGGATTGCCCGATCGGCACGGTGCGATCCCGCATATTCCGCGCGCGCGAATCCATAGCCGAACGTTTACGCCCCTTGCTGGACACCCCGCGAGACAAGAGATGGTAAGACAGGAGAAGGTAAAATGAAAGAACAGCTATCCGCATTGATGGATGGAGAGGTGGATCTGGAAGCGAATCCCCATCTGTACACTGCATTATGCAAGAGCGACGAAGCGTGCAAATGCTGGTTCACTTACCACCTGATCGGAGATGCCATGCGCGGGGACTTGCGAATGCAAACCGGGCTGTATGCCCGGATCATGCGATCTCTCGAATCTGAACCGGCAGTATTGGCGCCGCGCCGCCGATTGCGCGATATGCTGCAGCTGCCGTATATGGTTCCGATGGTGGCCTCCGCTGCCGCCGTGGCCTTCGTCGGCTGGGTGGTATGGCAATCCCAGGGCGTGGCCGTGCAGCCTGAAATGCCCCAGCCGTCGATTGCGCAAAATACGATGGCCCCCGAGGCCCTGAATAATTACATGCTGGCACACCACGAATATGCGCCGAGCAATGGTATGCAGCATGCATACGACATCAAGTCTGCGACCTACGCGGAATCCGGCAATTGATTCACTTATCCCAATTGATTCGCACATCGCTGCTCTTTTTTCTATGGCTTTCCGTTTCCGCATGGGGAAACGAACAGGCTGATCCATGGCTGATGATAGACAAGGCCGGTCAGGCAGCCCATCGGCTCAATTACAAGGGAGTATTTGTTTACCAGTCGGGCGCGAACGTAAGCTCAATGCAGATTACGCATATGAATTATGGTCCCAACGGCGAGTTTGCCCGCGTGGTCGTGCTTGACGGCGTGCCTCGCGAAATGCTGAGGCAGGGCAACGATGTCGTGATTTACCAGCCCAAAAGCGAAAAGATCATGGTGGACAAGCGTCGTTTGCAGAGCAGTTTTCCTGCCGTACTGCCCAAACTGTCGGCAGACATCAAGGCCAACTACCAGATCCATCTCGGCGGCGCCGAACGTGTGGGCGGCCACGAGGGGCAGCTGGTCATGCTGGAGCCGCGCGATAAATATCGGTATCGCTGCAAGATATGGATAGACCGCGAGTCCGGGCTGTTGCTGAAAATGGCTTTTTTGAGTGACAAGGATGATGTCATCGAGCAGGTTGCGTTCAGCCAGTTGATGCTGGTGAATACGGTCGATAACGACTGGTTCCGTCCCGACGTTACGCGCGGCAAGACTTATGTCATGGCGCCGGAAGAGACTGTTACTCCTGCGTCATCGCAGGATGAAGGCTGGGCCGTCACCCATATGCCGCCCGGGTTTCGCAAGACGGAACAGGTCCGGCGCAACGTTCCCGGCAAGGCTTTTCCGGTAAATCATCTGGTGTTCTGGGATGGCTTCGCCTCGGTATCCTTATTTGTCGAACCGGTGGGGCACGGGGGTGTGCTACCCATGGTCGGTAGTTTCAGCCAGGGGGCGACCAATGTGCTGGTCAGCGTACATGACGGTCACCAGATTGTGGTTGTGGGTGAGGTGCCCCCTGTCACGGTTACTCAAATATCCAACGGAGTTACGTTTCGCAAATGATCGAAGAACAGGCGGTAGTGGTAAGCGTGGAAGGCGAGCGCGCACATCTCGAAATCGAGCGCAGCAGTCCTTGCGGATTATGCGGCGCGACCCGGGGTTGCGGCGTTTCTTTATGGGGCCGGCTATTCAGCCGTTCGCGCGGCAGCATTTCAGCTGCAAACGCGCTGCAGGCGAAAGTCGGGGAGCATGTCATTATCGGTGTGCAGGAGGGCGCCTTGCTGGCCGGGTCGATCGCTGCATACCTTTTGCCCTTGATACTGATCTGCGCGGGCGGTCTGTTTGGCGCCATGTTTGCAACTTCGCGCGCAACCGGCGATCTATACGCGGTGGCTGGCGCAATAACCGGCTTGATAGCGGGGTTGGCCTGGCTGCGATTCCATACCGGCAGCAGGCAGCAGGACGGACGATATCAACCGGTGATGCTGCGCCGTGCGGAATCCATTTCCATTCGTCATTGTTCAAGGTGATCTTATGATACGTAAAATTCTGGCGCTGGGCGCCATTCTGCTTTCTTTCACTACCAACGTCATTGCCAAAGAGTTGCCGGATTTTACCGAGCTGGTGGAAAAGCATGGCTCGGCCGTAGTCAATATCAGCACGGTGCAGACCGTGCATGGCGGCGGGCCGGGAATGCAGATGCCTTTCCCCAATTTGCCGGAGGATGATCCTTTCTACGAGTTCTTCCGCCGTTTCGCGCCGCCGGGCGGGCAGGGCGGCGGGCAGGATTACAAAACGCAATCGCTCGGGTCCGGCTTCATTCTCAGCGCCGACGGCTATGTGCTGACCAATGCGCATGTGGTGAACGATGCCGACGAAGTCATCGTCAAACTGACTGACAGGCGCGAATTCAAGGCCAGGATCATCGGCTCGGACCCACGTTCCGATGTGGCCTTGCTCAAAATCGAAGCCAGTGGATTGCCTAAAGTTGCGCTGGGTGATGCCAACCAGCTTAAGGTGGGCGAGTGGGTGGTAGCCATCGGCTCGCCGTTCGGCCTGGAAAATACCGTGACTGCCGGTATTGTCAGCGCCAAGGGGCGTGCGTTGCCGCAGGAAAATTACGTGCCTTTCATCCAGACCGATGTGGCCATCAATCCGGGCAATTCCGGCGGACCGCTGTTCAATATGAAGGGCGAGGTGGTCGGCATCAATTCGCAGATTTTCAGCCGTTCCGGCGGCTACATGGGGCTTTCGTTCGCGATTCCGATCGACGTTGCGCTGGAAGTGACCAGCCAGCTCAAGGCCAGCGGCAAGGTATCCCGCGGTTGGCTGGGCATCGGTATCCAGGAAATCACCAAGGAACTTGCCGAATCGTTCGGCATGAAAAATACCAACGGCGCGCTGGTGGCCGGGGTCGAAAAAGGCAGCCCGGCGGAAAAGGCCGGACTGGAGCCGGGTGATGTCATCCTGCGTTTTGACGGCAAGCCGGTTGTTACATCTTCCGACCTGCCGCGGATCGTGGGCGTAACAAAATCGGGCAAGGAAGTGACGGTGGAAGTGTTGCGCAAGGGCGCGACACGTAATCTCTCCGTCAAGGTCGGTGAAATGCCGGATGAAAAGGAAGAAGCGCGCGCGTCGCGCGGTCCGGCAAAAGTCGAATCCAATCGTCTCGGCTTGCAGCTGCGCGAGCTCAATCCGCAGCAGAAGAAAAAACTGGGAGGAAAAAACGGCCTGCTGGTGATTAACGCTCAAGGTAGCGCGGCCCTAGCCGGCATTCGCCGCGGAGATGTCGTGCTGGCGGTCAACAACAACGAGGTGCAAGGTATCGAGCAGTTCAACAAGCTGATCGACAGTGTGGCTACAGGAAAAACAGTTGCACTACTGGTGCTGCGCGGCGACAGTACGCTATACGTGCCGGTTAAGGTTAACGGCAAATAGCTGAAACTATCGGAAGCACAGAACAGGGCGCTGAGGCGCCCTGTTTTTTGGGAATGAGTGGGATTATGGCCGGCGCAACAGGTTGATCACGCCCTCCAGCCCTACATGATTCAAGGCGTAAGTGGCCTGTGCCTGGACCACCGGCTTGGCATGATAGGCGATGCCGGCACCGGCCGCCGCCATCATCTTGAGATCGTTGGCGCCATCGCCGATGGCGACGACCTGCTCCTTGGATAACCCGAGCTCTTGGCGTACCAGGTTCAGGCTGTCGGCCTTGCCTTGCGCGTCCAGAATAGTGCCGAGCGCCTTGCCGGTAAGTTGGCCATCGACAATTTCCAGCGTATTTGCCTGCGTGTAGTCCAGCCCCAGCCGCTGTTTGAGGCGATCGGTAAAGAAAGTGAAACCGCCGGAAACCAGCAGGGTGCGGATACCATTTTTTTTCAGTTCGCCCAACATGAATTCCGCACCGGGGTTAAGCCGCAGCCGCTCGTCGTAAACTCGCTGCAGCGCGCCTTGGTTCAGGCCTTGCAACAAGGCGACACGACGGCGCAGGCTCTCGGCGAATTCGATTTCACCGCGCATCGCGCTGGCGGTAATTTCCGCCACCTGCGGCTTGAGCCCGTACATATCGGCGATTTCGTCTATGCATTCGATACAAATCAGCGTCGAATCCATATCCATGACGACCAGCCGGATG
>NZ_DASXVH010000015.1:0-29601 GCF_036504375.1 Novimethylophilus sp. | reverse complement strand
CCATAATGCCAACCGTTTCATCCACTCTGCTTTTAACAGCATCGAATAGACCTTCAGTAGTAATGACTGTGATCAGATCAAACATTTTTTTATAGGCATTAAGCTGCCGCTCCAGCCTATCAAAATTGTCCATTTCCGACTTGATCTCATAAACATGAGATGTGCCGTTAAGAACCACAACGTCAGCCTTGCAGCAATCTACTGCAAACTCGGTCAACATAAATGCTGTATTTAAATTGTGCTTTCCTAACAGAACTTTTTCAGCAATCGCATTTTTATATATATATTCATGACGATAATCATTATGCAACTGCATGAACAACGCATCGTAAAAATCCGCCACCTTGGTTTCAGGTCCAAATTTTTCAATCAGCTTGTATTGATGAGAAATGCGACCAGCAATTTTTGAGTGGCCGTACTTAGCCAGCTCTGTAAGCACGCTATATGAGAAAAACCGAGCCAAAGCTGCCCCCACTGTCGGGTTACCAACAATTGGCGTTGATCGAGTAAGATGGTCCGACCTGTTCACGAATTCACTTTACAATAAATTTATAATTGACTGAATTATAGGATATATTACCCAAGTTTCCTTGCCAAATCTTCCGCTTTCGGATGATAGTACCTTGCCAGCATCCTCGTGTCCTTGTGACCGGTCACTTTCATGAGCTCGTGCATGGCAAGCTTCTCGGCCAACCGGCTCGTACCCTCGTGGCGCAGATCGTGCCAGGTGAGGTTGACCAATAGTGGATTGTCTGCAATATCACCGTCAGAAACTCCAGCCTGCTTCAACTCTGCTTCATACATGCGGCGGGCGCGAGCCACACAACGCCGCCAGGACTGATCCAAGGCACTGGCAGTCGTTGCGAACACCTGCCCTTTAATGGCGTGCGGCAAGGCCTCCAAGGCTGCCACGGCACGACTCGACAACGGAACGTCCCGAGCATCACCATTTTTGGTTTTTGGAAGGTGGGCAACGCGTCGCTTAAGGTCGATGTGCTCCCATCGAAGTCCCAATAATTCACCTTGGCGCATTGCTGTTTCGATCGCTACCACGAACGCCGAACGCATCCAAATGTTTGTCCGTTTTCCACCCCCCGCTTTCTCCGCTGCATCAAATGCGGCCTGAATTCGAGTTTCCTCATCACCGACAAGACGACGCTCGCGAGCATTGTTAACGCGCGGCATGCGGATATTAGCGACCGGGTTTACGACAGGGATGCTCCACTCCTTGGCGCAAGTGGTGAAAAGATGTGAAATTACAGCCAAGTCATTTCGGATGGTTGCAGCGGAAGTACCAGCAGCCAGTCGATTATCGCGATATTCAGCGAAGTCTGAGCTCCGGAGACTAGCGAGCGACCGCCTAGCAAAAGGATGTTCCTTCCAGGCAGAAATACGATATTTTTCTTGATCGTGGCCTTTTTTGAGTTTGGACACCTCACGCTCGTAGCGGTCAAGGGCTGAATGGAGAGTCGTTGACTCAGCCTCGGCACGACTAACAAAAACGCCGCGGTCCATTTCATTTTCAACGGCACGCGCCCACGTTTCCGCCTCGATTCGAGTATTAAAAGTTTTGGTTTGGGCGACGTAACCTTTACGGCGGATTTGTGCATGCCATTGGTATTCACCTTTTTTTCTAATCGACGCCATTAATTCCTCGGGCAGTGTGCCAGAATTGTGCCAATAAATGCATTATAGCATTCTATGGATGGCTAGAATTCGCGTAAATAAAGGGTTTTTTCTTATTTAGAATTCCGGATTGTGATTCCGGTTGTCGTGGGTTCGAGTCCCATCAGCCACCCCATTAAATCAAAGAGCACATGTATCAGTACGCCTTGAAGCGGCAAAGCCGCCTTGGAGCCCTGTCAATATCTGTACGAAATGCTCAGGACCGGCAGACCGGCTAAAAACCGTTTTTATCTACCCGCTTAACTAGCATTGCCGGGTTAAATTCCACGTTGAAGTCATGATGCATTCCGCATCGCAAAGGGCGAGAATCCCCGCTGGATAGCAGGAGCCCAGATCACAGCCAGCCCACCCGCCCCCACGGGGGCCGACAAACGGAAAGTGTGATGACCTACCTCAAGTTGACGAGGACCATTGTAAGGTACCCCGTCCAGCCAACCACTGACTACTCCTGATTCAGCCAGTAGTACGTAGCTGGTTGGAACACTGATATCAAAGGATATATCGTGATTTGGCGCATTAATCGGCACTGCAAGTAACTGTCCGACGACGCGTAAGTGCCCCACAACCAGAAAGTTGCGTTTGAGAAATTCACGCCCCCGGACAGGTAAGGAGTAGCTATCCAGCGTGGCAACAGTGGTTCTTGCCCTGACTATATCCTCGGGAATACTATCTTTGATCAAGCCAATCTTGATACGTTTGCGCGTAATACCTTCTAGCACATAGAAAAAAGGGCGCTGACGAAACACGGTTTCACCCTTTAAATCCATGATGGTTTCGCCGGGACGGGTAAGCTGTAATGTTTCTGATAACAAGCGGTTTTCCGGTAACTTCCGCTGATGCCAGGGTTGTGCATTGAAAAGCAGCAAGCCTAGTTCCAATATCGCAATGCTTACCAATATGACAAGGGGTCGGGATATTTGCCGTGTACTGCCCCCTTTGTAGGCCAATCTCTCCATTAACATCCCGGTGGCCATGAGGATGAATAACGGTGTCAAAGGCAGAAAGTCCTGAGCGCTAATTAACGGCCAAAATAAATACAGGCCCGTCATCGCTAGACCAAAAGTCAAAAATATTGCCGTGCGGCGCTGAAGCAGTTCCTTATCATCACATGAGTGTCGTAATAGATTGGTTCCATAGAAAGTCAACAACAAAAATCCAAGCGAAGGCACCACGGATGTTTGTAAGTGTGTCCAGCGCCCTAGATCAGGAACAATATTGTGCGTGACAACACTGTAATACATCGGCCCCAGCGCACCATGAATAGAAAAGAACAAAACAAGCGCCAGAGGAACCGGCAAAAAACCAGCAAGCAGCCATATGGTATTGATACCGTATTGTCTAACAGGCAGCCGATCGGGTCGGCGTAGCATGATAACTGAGCCAAGAGTGGCCAATACAAGTGCCGACAGTAACAGGCTTGTTTTCATCGAGACGCTGATAGTGGCGCCCAGTAATAGACCCGCAACGAATATATGTGGAGCTCGCAAGGGCCTTCTTACCAGCACTGCAAGTGCCAGCAGCCAGAAGACCATCCATAGATCGTCAGTCCTGAACTCCGACGAAGTGAGAAAAAAACCAGGATATAGTCCAGTGAATATTGCAGCCCACAAGCCAGCCTCCCTGGAAAATAGATGCTGGCCAATCAAATAAACTGCCCATAGCGCTACAAAAAAAAGAGGAATAACGACAAGCCGCATTGACATGAGAACATCAGGACGCTCGCCAAACAAAGCATAGACAGGTGTGAACAATATGTGAAATAGTGGAGCATGATTGTCAAACACATCGCGATATTGGAGCAATCCGTTTGCCCATCCCCAGATCACATGCAGATGCTGCGGCTCATCACTATCAATGCGCCAGCTTTGGGCAAATACCACCTTCATTAGTATTAGCAGCGCAATGAAAATAAATGGAATTGTAGAAAATACAATCTCTCTTAAGTTTTTATTAGTTGTCAGAAGCATTCCACCACGATCATTCATCATAAGTTTTCCCGTCCATGTATCACGGGAGGAGGGGATATATTAATTGTATCTTATTGTATCTTATTGTATCGTTAGCAGTAAATTATGTAAACAATCGATGGCTGGATGACGATCACACCACGCACGAATGGACGAGGTGCCTTGGTGGCCCGGTTTGGCTCGAACTGAAGTAGAAAACGTCTATCATGGGGTTGTTTTGAGCCGCTCGACCAAAACTTGATTCCGCCATTTGATCACACCGGCTGCAAAGGTGGTGATAATCTTCTCCCAGCGAAATGGACAAATACGGCGATCCCAAAGGCCAGCAAATCGTCGGCGTCAAAGCCGAAGCTACCACCTTGCGGACCCGCATTCATCAATGGATCATCGTCAGTGTAAGTCAGCTGGAACGCATGTTTACAGTGAGATTAGAAGCGGTGCCCGCCGCAGACGGCCACTCGTACGCACGCGCGAGCGCGCGCCGTGTGGGCGTTGGCGGCGAAGCCGCCTTGGAGTCCTGTCAATAAACTGTACGAAAAAATCCTGAAGACCCAATCTTTCAGCACAACGAAGCTACGGATCAGCCACGCCAATACAACACAGAACAACCCTGGGTATTGGCAATAAAAACATACCAGGAAATATTCTAATAATACTCCAGGACTATCTTGAAAAAATTCCAGGTCATATGTAACATTAATCCTGGCAATGTTAATTAACAAACCTGGAGGTTATATGTTTAACGCAAACCAGCAAGGCAACCCCACCCCCCTCTCCTCTCTTGATGACTTGATGGATGAAGGCGGAACAGCAGACAAGCCGTTAAAAGTGTTTATCGGACACAACCTGGGGTACAGGTCATTTATGACGTACATTCCTATGCACGAGTTCTTTGAAATGTCAGAAGTAGCGAACGACCCAGTGCGCGACGGGGAAGCTATTTCTCAGCGCAAGCTTGACCCTAGCCATGCTCAGAAACTGGCGATTTACATCCTCAAGGGACTCGTCACCGCTGCGATTACTCGCCGCAACGTTGAAAAAAAGGGCGTGCCAGCAGGTTTCTTGGATGCTCAGGAAAAACTTGGAAGACAGCCATATCTTTCGATACAACCCTTGGTCACCAATATCCGCGAGTGCAATGCAAGCGGGGAGGGTATGCGTGGCATCCGTATGACAACCGCAGATAATGAAACAGCCGCCTTTAAAGTGTTCCTTTCACAGAAACATGTACTTTGGGTCGTAGACGGCCAGCATCGCCGTAAAGCGATGGAAATAGTCTTTGAATTTCTTAACGATGCTCGTACCAAGGGGGCATACCCCAAGAAGGGCAGCCTTTACCCATCCGAGAATAATGAGATCAAGGCTGAAGAGGCTACACTCTGGGAAGAATGCTACGTTGTGGCACGTACTTTTTGCACTGTGGCGGTAGAAATCCATCTTGGGCTCGACATTGACCAAGAGCGGCAACTCTTCCACGATCTCAACCGTCTCGGCAAAAAAGTCGAAACTAGTATCGCACTGAGTTTCGATAGCGCTAACCCGGTCAATCTCTTCATCAAAGACCGAATTATCAGCAACCTTGGCGTCAAGGTGCAGGAGAAGGATCAAGCTGATTGGCACCAGGATGACGGATCAATTTCCCGCAAAGACTTGGTGGCTGTGAATGCAGTACTTTTCCTAAATAAAACCAATATTGGTAGTGCTACGCCCCCAGACGTTATGCCAAAGGCAGATGTGGCATATCACTTCTGGGAGGCCGTGACAGCAATCCCTGGGTTTGGTGAGGAGCAAGCTCGTGAGAAGACTGTTGCAGCACAGCCTGTGGTTTTGAAGGCGTTGGCTAAGCTGGTTTATGACTTTGCCTTCAGCAATCGCAAACCAGAAAATAGCGACGAGATCCTTAACAAGCTATTCGATGGCATTACTGATATCGACTTCTCACATCACAATCCAATGTGGCAGTACTTTGACCTTACTCCCGCCGACAAGGTAACGAATGAGGTTAGTGACCTGGCGCTATATTTGCCTCCCGACGACGTAACCGTGAACCGTGACATTGGCAAGTATCAAGGAGGGTTCATGCGATTCGGGGCTAAGCACAATGACATCTACCCAATCATTGGCGACATGATTCGCTGGAAGCTAAATCTGCCAAATCGTCACAAGAAAACCATCGATCTTGCAGGCCTTTGACTTTATGTTTAGGTAGAGTTATCCACGGCGCGCCTTCGCCTCTCCCCCGAGAGGCGAAGGCACCGCTTAGCATTCCGAATTTTGCGGCCCAACAATCTGGCTACTATGCGGCTACTAACCTAGAAATGGAAACACCCCCCAGCGCTGGAAGCCGCTTAGATACTGGTGGCCGTGCGGGAATCTAATCCACGACAAACGGATTAAAAGCTCAAGCACAATAAAAAAGGCCGGAATATCCGGCCTTAATTAATTTCCTACATAATTACCACAAAGATGAAAATTTAATTGCCAACTTCCATTCTGTAGTAAAAAATAACCATTAAAAATCAATGGTGCCGCTGACCGGAATCGAACTGGTGACCTTCGCATTACGAATGCGCTGCTCTACCAACTGAGCTACAGCGGCGAAAGGTGCATTATAGATGTTCGCGCCCTACTCGGCAATTTTGCTTATGCCTTGTCCGGGAAGCCTATCAACCCCATCGCCAAGCGCACCAGATTATAGATAAACCAGGTAGTACTGCGCCGTAATATACTGGTATGGTTCCAGTCATCCAGACGAATCAGTCTGGCGCCTTTCTGGATGGCCTGTTCCAGATCGTCGCGCAGCTGCATCGCGAAATCTTGATCATCCACGACAATATTGGCTTCACGCGCCAGCCACAGGCTCATCGGATCGATATTGGAGGAGCCGATGGTAGCCCAGCGGCGATCGACGACTGCGACTTTGGAGTGCATGAAACTCTTATGGTATTCATGGATTTCGATACCGGCATCGAGAAATTCCCGGTAAAGCGCGCGCGAGGCGTAGTGCAGCAGCCAGTATTCGACCCTCCCTTGCAGGAGCAACACAACTCTTACGCCGCGATGAGCCGCACTGATCAGTGCACGGCGGAAATCCCTACCGGGTAGGAAGTAGGCGTTCGCAATAATAATTTCATCGTATGCCGCCTCAATGGCCGCGAGGTAAGCCTCCTCGATATCGTGACGGTGCAAGGCATTGTCTCGCACCACATACGCGGCCCACATGTTGCCTCTGACGACGAGCGCAGATGGCGTGGGCTTCGATGGTTTTACGCTCCGCAAGCGCGCCCATGCGATACGCCTCCATAAACGGCGCGCGCTCGCCTCTATGCTCTTCAGCAGCGGCCCTTGCACACACACCGCGTAATCTACGCGTGGCGGCGTATGGCCGGGGGTATTCATGTCATCGATGATATTGATGCCACCGATAAAGGCGATTTTGCCATCCACCACGGCAATTTTTCGATGCAGGCGCCGCAACCGGTTACGCTTGAGCGTCCAAGGGGAAATCTTGGGGCGATAGAACAACACCTCGACGCCAGACCGCTGCATTTCCACGATCAGCGTCTTGGGCGTATCTTTGCAGCCAAACCCGTCCAGCAGCACACATACCGTCACGCCGCGCTGTGCCGCCCGGATAAGTGCCGCCGCAACCCTGCGTCCGATGCCATCATCCTCGAAAATATAGGTTTGCAGATGTATTTCGACCTGGGCGCCATCGATCGCGCGCTCCAACGCCGGGAAATAATCGGCGCCGTTGCGCAGCAGAGTGATCAGGTTGTTGGGAACGAAGTCGGTCATAGCCGCATCATTACCGCAGACAATGCCGCATGGTCGGAAACCCTGGCAAAGGCGGGACCACCGTGGATTTGCGCATGCTGGATATAGAACCCGCGCGCATAAATCCGGTCGAGACGAAACATCGGGAGCAAAGACGGGAAGCTGCGCGCCGGTTTGCCGCGCACATGCTCGAAAACTTCCTTGAGCTGCAGGCTATCCGCCAGAATATGGCCCGCCCGCATGCGCCAATCGTTGAAATCGCCGGCAATAATCAGTGGCGCATCATGCGGGACCAGGCTTTCGATACGTTCGCGCAAGGCAAACAATTGGCGTCTGCGCCACCGCGCAAACAAGCCGAGATGGACACACACACAATGCAGATTTTGCCCCCACCCAGGCACCGCAATCTCGCAATGCAGCATGCCGCGTTGTTCGCTGGCATGGGCGGAGATGTCTTCGTTCTCCCACTTGACGATGGGATACTTGGACAACAGCGCATTGCCGTGATGCCCCGCGGGGTAAACCGCATTCTTGCCGTAGGCGAAATCCTGCCAGATGGTATCGGCAAGGTATTCCGGCTGGGAGCCATTAAACAAGTGCCGATGCCGGGCGTGTTCGCCGCGCACTTCCTGCAAGAATACGATGTCCGCCTGCATGCGGCGAATCAGTTCGCGCTGCTCGTGCAGCACCAGGCGCGCATTGAAACTGGTGACACCCTTATGAATATTGAAGGTGGCGATGCGTAGAGTGCTATGCATCCCGGTCAGGAAACGGCAAGCATTCTTTCCAGTGTCAGCCTGGCCAGTTCCGCTTCTTCAGGCGCAACATGGATACGGTTAACGATGTTCCCTTCCGCCAGATTCTCCAACGTCCAGGCCAGATGCTGCGGATCGATGCGCGCCATGGTCGAGCACTCGCACACCAAGGGCGACATGAACTGCACCGCCTTGCCCTCCGGTTTCATACGCTCCGCCAGCCGGTTGACCAGATTCAGCTCGGTACCTACCAGCCAGCGCGTACCGGAAGCGGATTCACTAACGGTTTTGAGAATAAATTCGGTGGAGCCGACTTCATCCGATAACCGGCACACTTCAAAAGGCGACTCCGGATGGGAAATCACCTTGCCCTCCGGATACTGTTTACGGAAATTGACGATATGCTGCGGCTGGAACATTTGGTGCACCGAGCAATGGCCCTTCCATAACAGAATCCTGGCCTTGTCGATCTGCTCTTTGGTCAACCCACCCAGCGGCTGGTCGGGGTCCCAAACGACCATCTCCTCGAGCGGAATACCCATTTTGTGGCCGGTCCAGCGGCCCAGATGCTGGTCGGGGAAGAACAGGATTTTCTCGCGTTGAGAAAATGCCCACTGCGCAATTTTTTGCGCATTGCTGGAAGTGCAGACGATGCCGCCATGTTCGCCGCAAAACGCCTTGAGATCGGCCGCGGAATTGATATAGGTTACCGGCGTGAACGTGGTATCGAAATCGTAATGTTCGGCGAGCTCGTGCCGGCAACGCTCCACCTTGGCCAGATTGGCCATATCCGCCATTGAGCAGCCGGCCGCCATGTCGGGCAGGATGGCGACCTGATCCGGGCGCGACAGAATGTCGGCGACTTCCGCCATGAAATGGACGCCCAAGAAAACAATATACTCGGCATCCGACGCAGCCGCCGCACGCGACAGCTTGAGGGAATCACCCGTATGATCGGCATGCCGATACACGCCCTCCTGCTGATAATGGTGCCCGAGAATAACCAGCCGTCTACCCAGCTTTTCTCGCGCGGCAAGGATGCGGTGTTGGCAAGCATTATCGTTTTCCGCCTGGAAACGTTCGAATTTGATCGGTGCTGATTGCATATTTGCTTTGAAATCCAAATAAAGCCAATTATCCTATAATTGCATACCGTGGCGTGCGCCCAAGACTCGCAACGCCTCGACGTTGGTCCACGAAAACACCCGAATTGCCGCCTTGCGCCAATCCACCCATTGATAACGCAAATGCTCGCGTGGTTCAAGTGTGACCGGCAGCGCTTCCGGCAGTTCCAGCCCGAACAGGTGTTCGGTATTCTGGGTTACCCCTGGTTCATAACGATGGCGCCAATGCGGATAAATCTCGTAAACGTAGTGCATGTGCCAATCGGCAAAACCGTAATGCCCGGCGTCCAGGCCGGTTTCCTCTTTTACTTCGCGAATTGCGGCGTTTCGTGTGGACTCCCCCTCCTCCAGGCTGCCGGTGACCGATTGCCAGAAACCTGGCTTGTCGGCTCTCTCGAGTAATAGTACCTGCAAATCCGCAGTATGAATGAGCACGAGGACTGAAACTGGAATCTTGTAGAGCATCGCGGCGATACTTTACCAGAGCCCGCTACAATTAACGTTGACTCTGATCATGTTTTGGCAATTCATTATTGTTTATCGGGGCCGGGGTTATCGCATTGACCGCATTCATTTCCCCTTACCGTGCCGATCGGGATCGGGCATTGGTGGGCCTGGGTAATTTCATCGGGATTTACTGCGAATGCCCGGTAGATGTATGCGAACAGCGCGGCGCAAAAGGTCTTTATATCAAAGCGCGGCAGGGCGTCATTGCGGAATTAGTCGGCATTTCACCCCTTTGCGAGGTACCGGAAGCACCGGAATTGTTGCTGAACACCGCCAGCCAGCCGCTTGAGACCTGCGTGGATCAAGTGCTGGCACTGCTGCGACTGCGTAACAGCATCGCCTAATCCTCGATACCCAACTCCTGCACCTTGCGTGTCAGGGTATTGCGCCCCATGCCCAGCATGGTAGCCGCCTCGATGCGCCGTCCACCGGTATGGGACAGCGCCTTGGTGATAATAACGCGCTCGAACTGCCGCGTCAGCGTATCCAGAACTTCCGGCTCACCGCGGTCCAGCATGCTGGCGACCTGATTTCCCAAAGCATTTAACCAATCCGCCGTCGCAGCCGGGTGGGTTTCGCTATCCTGGCGTAATTCCGGCGGCAGATCCGCAACATCGACGTTCTGCCCCGGCGCCATTACAGTGAGCCAATGGCATACATTCTCCAATTGGCGCACATTGCCCCCCCAGTTCAACGCAGCAAGGTAGCGCAAGGCGGTCGGCGCCAGGTGTTTGGGTTCCACACCTAGCGATTGCGCGCTTTGCTGCAGAAAATGCCGGGCCAGCAACGGGATATCTTCGCGCCGCTCCCTTAATGGCGGCAAGCGCAGACGGATCACATTGAGGCGGTGGAACAGGTCTTCCCGGAACAAACCCTGGCGAACCCGATCTTCAAGGTCCTGATGAGTGGCCGCGATGATGCGCACGTTGACCTTGACCGGCTGATGGCCGCCCACCCGGTAAAATTGTCCGTCACATAGCACCCGCAGCAACCGCGTTTGCAGGTCCGAGGGCATGTCGCCGATTTCGTCCAGAAACAGGCTGCCGCTGTCGGCCTGCTCGAAACGCCCGCGACGCGCACCCTGCGCCCCGGTGAAAGCTCCCCGTTCGTGCCCGAACAATTCGGATTCAAGCAGGTCTTTGGGGATGGCCGCCGTATTGATTGCGATAAACGGTTTGTCGGCACGCGGGCTGTGCCGATGCAGGGCGCGCGCCACCAGCTCCTTGCCGGTGCCGGATTCGCCGTTGATCAATACGGTCGCATGAGAACGCGACAGTCGCCCTATCGCTCGAAACACTTCCTGCATCGAGGGCGCCTGACCGATGATTTCCGGCGTCTCTTCAGGCGCGACCACTTCACTGCTTTTGCGTTCGCTTTCTTCCACTGCCCGGCGAATGATATCCACGGCCTGATCCACGTCGAACGGCTTGGCCAGATACTCGAATGCTCCGCCTTGAAAAGCGGCGACGGCGCTTTCCAGATCGGAATAAGCCGTCATGATGATCACCGGCACTTCGGGCAGTTGTTTTTTGATCTCTTGCAGCAAGTCCAAGCCGGAACCTCCCGGCATGCGTATATCGCTGACAATCACCTGAGGCTGCGAAGTCTCGAGAGCCGCCAGCGCCTCCGGCGCGGAGGAGAACGTTTTAAAAGGCATATCGGTACGCGCCAGAGCCTTTTCGAATACCCAGCGAATGGAACGGTCGTCGTCGATGATCCAGATTGGTTTCATAGCAATTCCTGATTTTTGGCTTGCGAGCCCGGTCGGGCGGCCGCATATTCGATAGGCAGCATGATGGTAAAACACGTCTGCCCCGGCTGGCTCTCACACTCGATCATGCCGTGATGCTGGGTAATGAAATTTTGTGCCAGCGTCAGGCCCAAACCGGAACCGCCCTCCCGCCCGGACACCAGCGGATAAAAAATACGTTCGCGGATATCTTCCGGTATGCCCGGCCCGTTATCGATAATTTGCAGCCTGATGGCAACACGATAGCGTTTTTTAGCCAATGTTACCTGACGTTCGGCACGAGTCTTCAAAATGATCTCGCCTTGCCCATGCAGTGCCTGCACCGCATTGCGCACGATATTGAGCACGGCCTGGATCAGCTTCTCGCGGTCACCCACCAGATCCGGCAGGCTGGTGTCGTAATCCCGGCGAATCTTGATCCCGCCCGGCGATTCGGCCAGCATCAGGCTGCGCACGCGCTCGAGCACCTCATGGATATTGGTCAGCTCGTACTTGGGTACACGGTGCGGCGCCATCAGCCTATCCATCAGCGACTGCAGGCGATCGGCCTCCTTGATGATGACCTGCGTGTATTCGCGCAAGGTAGGTTGCGCCAATTCATGCTCCAGCAGCTGTGCCGCGCCACGGAGGCCACCCAGTGGATTACGGATTTCATGTGCCAGATTGCGCAGCAGTTCGGCATTGGCTTGCTGCTGGATCAGCATGCGCTCTTCGCGGGCAATACGCAGCTGTTGATCCATCTGCTGGAACTCGAGCACCAAACGCACCGGCGCAAGATCCACCGGGGTAACGGTGCAGGTAGCTGCCAGCGTGTGCTGGCGGAAAGTAGTCAGCGTAAGCTCATGCTCGCGAAAAGGGCTGTTGCCGACCAGGGCGCTTCCCACCGCACTCCATAGCATCTCGGCCCCGATAAACACCTGATCGAGCGGCATCAGGGCAACGTGGTGATAGCTTAAACCGAATATCACTTCGGCCGCGGGGTTGGCATAGACGACGCGACGTTCGCCATCAAGCAGCAGGACGGCTGTAGCAAGGTGTTCGAGACCGGCAAAAGAAGTAGGCAGTTGACTGAGCATCACCTTCCCCAAGCAAGAGCCGCGCCATGATTCTGGCCCCGTCCGCAATCCGCCACCTCGCCGGATTTACTTGATTCCAGCAAGCTCCTTTTGCAGCATTTGAATATTTTTTTCATGCAGGTTGACATTATCCTGCAATTGCTTCATTTTTTCCTCAAACGCAGCCATATTACGCCGCGTTACCGTTTGCGGCTTGCCGTCCTTGCCTGCGATTGTAGTCTTGAACGTCTCCGGATCCGCCTCACCTTCGGCATAGGCCTTTTTGGCTTGCTCCAAAGCCTTCTGCTCGCCCAGCAACTCCTCTTCCAGAATCTTGCGGCGCGTATCGTCGCGTTGCTTCTGCGTATTGGCGTCAACGCGGGGGAAATCTGCCGGAGTTGGCTGGCCTGCGCGCGGCATCCTGTTTTCACGCCCGCCACCCGCCTGCTTGGGGCTACCGTCAAAACCGAAACAGGATAATTTCTTGGCGCCTTTCAATGGAATATTGGTATAAACGATACGCCCCTCTGCATCTTCATATTTACAGGTGTCGGCAGCAGCCGGGACAGCAAGAAGAAAAGCCAGGCAAAAAGTTAACGTTTTCATAACGCTAGTGTATTAGAGAAATCTTAAACCAACAACGTTCCGCCATCGCAGGCAGACGACAGGCAATAAAAAGGCGGGTTTCCCCGCCTTTTTAAACCAGCAGCAACCGCTTAGATCGAATAGTACATATCGTACTCGACCGGGTGCGTGGTCATGCGGAAGCGAGTCACTTCCTCCATCTTCAGACCAATGTAAGCATCGATCATTTCGTTGGAGAACACACCGCCGCGGGTCAGGAACTCGCGATCCTTGTCCAGATATTCCAGTGCCTGATCGAGGCTGGAGCACACGGTTGGGATCTTTGCGTCCTCCTCCGGCGGCAGATCGTACAGGTTCTTGTCGGAAGGGTCGCCTGGGTGAATCTTGTTCTGCACGCCGTCCAGACCAGCCATCATCATGGCGGTGAAGGCCAGGTAGGGGTTTGCACCCGGGTCCGGGAAGCGCACTTCGATACGGCGAGCCTTGTCGGATTGCACGTAAGGCACGCGGATGGAGGCAGAACGGTTGCGCGCGGAGTAAGCCAGCTTCACCGGAGCCTCAAAGCCCGGCACCAGCCGCTTGTAGGAGTTGGTGAGCGGGTTGGTGATGGCGTTCAGCGCGCGAGCGTGCTTGATGATGCCGCCGATATAGTACAGCGCGAACTCGGAAAGGCCTGCATAGCCATTGCCTGCGAACAGGTTCTTGCCGTCCTTCCAGATGGATTGGTGAACGTGCATGCCGGAACCGTTGTCGCCAACGATAGGCTTGGGCATGAAGGTCGCGGTCTTGCCATACTGGTGGGCAACGTTATGCACTACGTACTTGAGGATTTGCGTCCAGTCGGCACGCTGGGTCAGCGAGGCAAACTTGGTACCGATTTCGCACTGGCCGGCGGTCGCCACTTCGTGGTGATGCACCTCGACCGGCACGCCCAACTCTTCGAGCGCCAGGCACATGGCGGAACGGATGTCCTGGAAGGAATCGACCGGCGGAACCGGGAAGTAGCCGCCCTTGACGGTGGGACGATGGCCGATGTTGCCGCCCTCGAACTTTTCGCCGGAAACCCAGGCGGCTTCTTCGGAATACACCTTGCTGGAAGAGCCGGACATGTCGACCGACCAGGTAACGGAGTCGAAAATGAAAAATTCGGGTTCGGGGCCGAAGAAAGCAGTGTCGCCAATGCCGCTGGACTTGAGGTAGGCTTCTGCGCGCTTAGCCATGCTACGCGGACAGCGGTCATAACCGGTGCCGGTGGAAGGCTCGACAACATCGCAGGTCAAGATCAGGGTCGGCTCGTCAAAGAATGGGTCGATATTGGCAGTGTCTGGGTCCGGCATCAGCAGCATGTCGGAAGCCTGAATGCCCTTCCAGCCGGCAATGGAGGAACCGTCGAAAGCATGACCTTCGGTGAACTTGCTTTCATCGAAAGCGGAAACCGGAACAGAAACGTGCTGCTCCTTGCCGCGGGTATCGGTAAAACGGAAATCAACGAAACGAATTTCGTTGTCCTTAACCAGTTTCATAACGTCGGCGACTGCCATGTATTTCTCCTAAAACGCTAGTTGAAGATTAAAATCGACCCGTTGGCACAGCACGAAGCGTGCCAAGTTATTTCCATAAAGTTTCCATTGTCCCATAAACGGATTAAAGAAGCGAAACAAAACCTGGCGCACCATATGCGTGCGCTGGCGCCAAGTCGCGCCTCAAAATGGTGCGCATTTGAATTTGGCTGATATTTTGGCGAGCAAAAGTTTTATACTCTTGGAAACCGTTCAATCAGGACCAAGTTATGGCATCGTTAACCAACATTCTCGCCCAAGCCAAGCAGCGAGCCGTCGACAAGGGGCTCGCTTATGAAGGCGCGCTCACGCCGGAGGAAGCCTGGGAAATATTGCAATCGGCACCCAACGCCAAACTGGTGGATGTACGCAGTTATCCCGAGCTTGATCTGGTGGGCCGCATTCCGCAAGCCGACCATATCGAATGGGCTTTCTATCCCGACTGGAAACCCAACCCGGACTTTGCCAGCCAGCTGAAAACCCAAATCGACCCCGAATCGCTGGTCATGTTCATTTGCCGCAGCGGCGGCCGCTCGCACAAAGCCGCCCAGGCGGCGCATCAGATTGGGTATACAAGCACATACAATGTGCTGGAAGGCTTCGAGGGCGATCCGGATGCAGCCACTGCGCAACGCGGCAAGGTCAATGGCTGGAAAGCCGCCGGACTACCATGGAAGAACGCTTGATTAAAACCGCCCATGAGTGATCGTTACGCCGTATTCGGCAACCCCGTAGCCCACAGCAAATCGCCGTTAATCCACTCCATTTTCGCACAGCAGTCCGGCCAGAATATGAGCTACGAGGCCATATTGGCGCCGCTGGACGGATTTGCGGCGGCCGTGCAAGCCTTCATCTGCTCGGGAGGACGGGGCGCCAATGTCACGGTCCCGTTCAAGGAAGAGGCCTTCCGCCTCGCAACCAGGTTGTCCGAACGCGCCGCGCAGGCCGAGGCGGTCAATACCCTGGTGTTGAACGGCACTGAAATCGCAGGCGACAACACCGACGGCGCCGGACTGGTGTCCGACATTCAGGGCAATCTCGGCTTTTCCATGGCGGGCAAGCGCATTTTGCTGATGGGAGCGGGCGGCGCGGCCCGCGGTGTCATTCTGCCTATACTAGCGGCATCGCCGGCCAATCTGACCATCGCCAATCGCACTCGGGAAAAAGTGGAAGCATTGCGCGCGCATTTCAGCGGCATCGAGGCCAGCAGTTATGCAGCGCTCACCGGACGCCAATTCAACCTCGTCATCAACGCAACGTCCAGCGGATTGAGCGGTGACCTGCCGCCGTTGCCTGCCGGTATTTTTGCCGATAGCGCGCTGGCCTACGACATGATGTATGGCCGGGAAACCCCGTTCATGAGTTTCGCCAAACAACAAGGCGCCAGCGTCGCCGATGGCCTGGGCATGCTGGTCGAACAAGCGGCAGAAGCATTTTTCATCTGGCGCGGCGTTCGGCCGCGAACCGCGCCCGTCATTGCCCAATTACGCGGATGAGATTGCGGCGTTTCTTCTGGCGCGCCACCCTCGCACTGCTCGCCCTGGTTGTGCTCTACCAGTTATGGGTTTTCCTGCACGTCTGGTGGTGGGTGGATCACAACCCCGACTCCAGCGCCTTCATGGAAACGCAGCTGGAAATCCTGCAAGCCAAGAACGCCGACGCCGAACTGCGCCACAAGTGGGTATCCTACAACCGCATTTCCAACCACCTCAAGCGCGCCGTCGTCGTCGCCGAGGATGCCAGGTTCGTCGATCATGAAGGCTTCGATTGGGACGGCATCCAGAAAGCTTACGAAAAGAATCTCAAGAAGGGCAAAATCGTCGCCGGTGGCTCCACCATCAGCCAGCAGCTTGCCAAGAACCTGTTCCTGTCAGGCCGTCGCACACCCTGGCGCAAGCTGGAAGAAGCGATGATCACGCTGATGCTGGAAAACCTGATGACCAAGCAGCGCATTCTCGAAATCTACCTGAACGTCATCGAATGGGGCAATGGCGTATTCGGCGCGGAAGCCGCGGCCCGGCATTATTACAAGACTTCCGCCGCCGGCCTGGGGGCAGAACAGGCCGCCAAGCTGGCGGCCATGGTGCCCAATCCGCGCTATTACGACGGCCACCGCGGCGCACGCGGATTGTCGCGCAAAACCGGCATCATCCTCGCGCGGATGCCGATGGCGGAACTGCCTTAAGAGCAGGCAACCATAAAGCCCAGGCCGCCTAAAGCATGGGCTTCAGGTATCTGCCGGTATAGCTTTTCTCGTTAGCCGCCACTTCCTCCGGTGTGCCCTCCGCAATGATCTGCCCCCCGCCGTTGCCACCTTCGGGGCCAAGATCGACGATCCAGTCTGCGGTTTTGATCACGTCCAGGTTATGCTCGATGACGACAATGGTGTTGCCGTGGTCGCGCAGGCGGTGCAGCACGTCGAGCAATAATTGGATGTCGGCGAAATGCAGGCCGGTCGTGGGTTCGTCCAGGATATACATGGTGCGGCCGGTGTCGCGCTTCGATAATTCCAGCGCCAGCTTGACGCGCTGCGCCTCGCCGCCGGATAGCGTGGTCGCCGACTGCCCCAGCGTGATGTAGCCCAGGCCGACATCCAGCAAGGTCCGCAGCTTGCGCGCCACCACCGGCACCGCGTTGAAAAAGCCATGCGCCTGCTCCACGGTCATTTCCAGCACTTCGCGGATGTTCTTGCCCTTGTACTGGATTTCGAGCGTCTCGCGGTTGTAGCGGTGGCCCTTGCACACGTCGCATGGCACATAGATATCCGGCAGGAAGTGCATTTCCACGCGGATCACGCCGTCACCCTGGCAAGCTTCGCAGCGGCCGCCCTTGACGTTGAACGAATAGCGTCCCGGCCCGTAGCCGCGCATGCGCGATTCCGGCACGCCGGCGAACAGTTCGCGGATCGGCGTGAACAGGCCGGTGTAGGTGGCCGGGTTGGAGCGCGGAGTGCGGCCGATCGGGCTCTGGTCGACGTCCACCACCTTGTCGAAGAATTCCAGCCCGTGGATTTCCTCGAACGCTGCCGGCTCGGTGCTGGACCCGTACAGATGCCGCGCGACGGCACGGTACAGCGTATCGTTAATGAGCGTGGACTTGCCCGAACCGGAAACCCCGGTCACGCACACGAACAGGCCGACCGGCAGGTCGAGCGTGACATCTTTCAGATTATTGCCGCGCGCCTGCGCGAGCTTCAGCCAGCGCTTGGGATCGGGCTCGTGGCGCTGCCCCGGCACCTCGATCTTCTTGTTGCCGGAAAGGTACTGCCCGGTCAGCGAGGCGGCATCCGCCATCACTTCCTGGGCCGTACCTTGCGACACGATGCGACCGCCATGCTCGCCCGCGCCGGGACCGATATCCACGACATAATCGGCAGACAGGATGGCATCCTGGTCGTGCTCGACGACGATCACGGTGTTGCCGATGTCGCGCAGGCGCTTCAGGGTTTCCAGCAGGCGGTCGTTGTCGCGCTGATGCAGACCGATCGAAGGTTCATCCAGCACATACATCACGCCGGTCAACCCCGAACCAATCTGCGAAGCCAGGCGGATGCGCTGCGCCTCGCCGCCGGACAGCGTTTCGGCCGAGCGAGACAGGGACAGGTAATCCAGCCCGACATTGGTCAGGAACGACAGGCGGTTGACCGTTTCCTTGACGATCTTGTCGGCGATGGCGAGCTTCTGCCCGCTAAGCTTGAGCTCCGCGAAAAATGTAAGCGCCTGCTTCAGCGGCCATTCGCAGATTTCGTGCAGGGTCTTGTTGCCGACCTTGACGTGGCGCGCTTCCTTGCGCAGCCGCGTGCCTTCGCATTCCGGGCAGGGCTTGGAATTGAGGTATTTGGCCAGCTCCTCGCGCACCAGCACCGAATCGGTTTCGCGGTAACGCCGCTCCAGATTGTGCAGGATGCCTTCGAACGCATGGCTGCGCGTGCTGGCGATGCCGCGTTCGTTGAGATAAATGAACGGGATACTCTCCTTGCCGCTACCGTTCAGCAGAATCTGCTGGGTGTCTTCCGGCAGCTGCTCGAACGGCGTTTCGACATCGAAACCGTAGTACGAGGCCAGGCTTTGCAGCATCTGGAAATAGAACTGGTTGCGCTTGTCCCAGCCCTTGATCGCGCCGGAAGCCAGCGACAGGTGCGGAAACGCGACCACGCGCTTGGCATCGAAAAAGCTCACCACGCCCAGGCCGTCGCACTTGGGGCAGGCGCCCATCGGGTTGTTGAACGAGAACAGGCGCGGCTCCAGCTCCTGCAGTGCATAATTGCACAGCGGGCAGGCGAACTTGGCCGAGAACAGCTGCTCGTGCTCGGTGTCCATCTCCACCGCCAGCGCACGCCCGTCCGCCAGCCGCAGCGCGGTTTCGAACGATTCCGCCAGGCGCTGCTTGATGTCGGCGCGGATTTTCAGGCGGTCGACCACCACATCGACATTGTGCTTGTGCGTCTTGGCAAGCTTTGGCACTTCGTCCAGTTCGTAAATCTTGCCGTCCACGCGCACCCGTACGAAGCCCTGGGCGCGCAATTCGTCGAACAGGTCCAGCTGCTCGCCCTTGCGGTTGGCCACCACCGGCGCGAGGATCATCAGCTTGGTGTCTTCCGGCAGCCCCATCACCGCGTCCACCATTTGCGAAACCGTCTGCGATTCCAGCTTGATGCCGTGCTCCGGACATTCCGGATCGCCGGCGCGGGCGAACAGCAGGCGCAGGTAGTCGTGGATTTCGGTCACGGTGCCGACGGTGGAACGCGGGTTGTGCGAGGTGGATTTCTGTTCGATCGAGATCGCCGGGCTCAGGCCCTCGATGAGATCCACGTCCGGCTTTTCCATGCGGTCGAGGAACTGGCGCGCATAGGCCGACAGCGATTCGACATAACGCCGCTGACCTTCGGCGTACAAGGTGTCGAACGCCAGCGAGGATTTGCCGGAACCGGACAAACCGGTGATGACGATCATCTTGTTGCGAGGCAGATCGAGCGAGATGTTTTTCAGGTTGTGCGTGCGCGCACCTCTGATGCGGATACTATCCATGGGTTCCTGACGAGTGTTCGGCTAACCTGATAATATACGCAACTTCGCACTGAATTCTCAATCACAAATTTCCATGCAGCCATCAGAAAAGATGACTTCGCTTGAAAAGCGGGCCACCGTTTCGCTTGCGGCGGTGTTCGCATTGCGCATGTTCGGCATGTTCTCCATCCTGCCGGTGCTGGCAATCCACGCGCAATCGCTGCCGGGCGGCACACCATTGCTGGTAGGCATTGCGCTAGGCATAGACGGCCTGGCGCAGGCATTTTTGCAAATTCCGTTCGGCCTGCTCTCCGACCGCTACGGGCGCAAGCGCATGATCTACATCGGGCTGGCGTTGTTTGCGCTGGGCAGCTTTATAGCAGCCGCCGGTGCCAACGACATTTACGTCATCATCCTGGGCCGGCTGGTGCAGGGCACGGGTGCCGTGGCCGCAGCCGTCATTGCACTGCTGGCCGACGTCACGCGCGAAGAGCAGCGCTCAAAATCGATGGCCGTGGTCGGCATGAGCATAGGCGTCACTTTCGGCGCCTCGATGGTGCTGGGGCCGACCCTCAATCACTATATCGGCATCTCGGGCATTTTCGCGCTGACCGGCGTGCTGGGACTGGCCGCGATGGCCGTGATCTGCTTTATCGTGCCGACGCCGCAAATCAGCCGTCCGCATGCGGATGCCGAAACCGTGCCCTCGCAGATCCTGGACATCCTCAAAAATGCCGAATTGCAGCGCCTGGATTTCGGCATTTTCAGCCTGCATGCGGCGATGCGCGGCCTGTTCGTGGTGGTGCCCTTGCTGCTGCTGAACGTGGGGCACTTGCCGGTCAACGAACACTGGAAAGTGTATCTGCCGGTCATGGCGATCTCGTTCTTTGCGGTCGTGCCCGCCATCATCATCGCGGAAACGCGCGGCAAGATGAAGGCGGTATTCTGCGGCGCCGTCGGGCTGCTGACCGTTTCCACGCTGCTGATGGCGGGCATGGTCAACAACTTCAACGGCATCGTGGCGGCCTTGTTCCTGTTCTTTCTCGCCTTCAACCTGCTCGAAGCCACGCTGCCTTCGCTGATCTCGAAAATCGCACCGGCGGGCAGCAAGGGCACGGCCATCGGTGTTTATAACAGCTTCCAGTTTCTCGGCCTGTTCCTGGGTGGCGCGCTAGGCGGATTCCTGGCGCAGCATGCCAGCCATGCGGCGGTATTCGCGTTCTCCTCCGGGCTGTGCGTGGCGTGGCTGTTGCTGGCGCTATCGATGCAGAAACCGCCGGCAGTACGCACTCGCATGTATCATGTGGGCTACGTGCTGGATCCACAAAAAGCGCTGGCCTTGTCCGGCCGTCTGTCCGCACTTGATGGCGTGACGGAAGCCGTCGTTATCGCGGATGAAGGCGTGGCTTATTTAAAAGTAAGCATGGGGGAATGGGACGAAACCCGTGCGCGCGAATTGATCGAAAAGGGAGAGTAAAATGGCATCGGTAAACAAATGTATTTTCATCGGTAATCTTGGCCGCGATCCGGAAATCCGCTACATGCCGAGCGGCGACGCAATGGCGAACTTCTCCATCGCCTGCACCGACAGTTTCAAGGGTAAATCCGGTGAAAAACAGGAGCGTACCGAATGGGTGCGCATCGTCATGTTCGGCAAGCAGGCCGAAATCGCCGGCGAATATCTGAAGAAAGGCTCTTCGGTTTATATCGAAGGCCGCATGCAGACCCGCAAATGGACCAACAAGGAAGGCCAGGACCAATACACCACCGAAATCGTCGCCGAGCGCATGCAGATGCTGGGCGGACGCAGCAGCGGCAGCAACAGCTTCGAGGTAATGGACCGCGACGATGATGGCGGCTCCGCACCGCCGCCGCGCCAGCAGGCGCCAGCCAGCAGCGGACGCCCGGCCAGTGGCTCAATCGACGACATTGACGACGATATTCCGTTCTGACCTCTGTAAAAAAGTAATATGTAAAAAAAGCGGCCGCATTAGCGGCCGTTTTTATTTACAAATCAAGCTCGACAAGATCGATAGGTTGCCAAACAGGTATCCAGAAATGACGGTATGCGCCTATCGTAAATGCCGGAAAATGCGCCCGAACCGTTCCAGCATTTCGACGCTGCCTTGCTTGATCAAGCCTTTCTCGACCGCATAGTCTCTTTGGTTTTCTCCAAAGCCCAGGGTGAGAAATTCCAGTCTGGTCGCAACTACAACCAGATCCGGTCTGGATGCCGGACCAAGGAGCCCCTCCGCCTTGCCATCGCTTACCCGGAGGTGGAATGTTTCGTCATCGATACGGAACTCGTAAGTCTCTGACACCTCCTTTGCCGCGTCGGGATCGAATGTGACCAGCAATGCCTGCATGGCCCAGCGCGGGCGAAAAAACTCATCCGGTTCCGGAATGCCGAGCAGCGAGAATCCCCATTTCACCAGTTCCCCAACCACGCTTCCAAGTCCGCGCCCGCGATCGGTCAACTCATAAACCGCCGAGGCCGCAGGCGGGGGCAGCTTGCCCCTGACCACCAGCCCGTGCTGCTCCATCTCCTTTAGCCTTGCCGACAACAGGTTGGTGCCAATGCCCGGCAAGGCGTCATGCAGATCCTTGAAGCGCTTGGGGCCTGACAGCAGTTCACGGGCAATCAGCAGCGTCCAGCGTTCGCCGACGATATCCAGCGCCTTCGCCAGGGCACAGAACTGGTTGTAACTGCGAGGTGTTTTGCTCATGGCTGAATTTTCCGATAAATAAAATAAAAAGTCAAAATAATATAGTTGACACTATATTAAATTAAAGTTGATACTATAAAAAAAACAAAACCACTGTGAAGGAGTAATCATGCAACGCTATCTGGAATGGGTATTACGTCACCGCATCGCCGTTATCGCGATCGTCCTATTGGTCACTGCCGCTGCCATCGGCCAGGCGCGGCATTTGCGGATCATCATCGATCCCAACACCATGCTGCCCCAGTCCCATCCCTACGTGATGACGAACAACAAGGTCGAGCGGATTTTCGGGTCGAAATATGTCGTGGTCGTCGGCATCACCCCCAAACAGGGCGACATCTACCAGCCCGACGTGCTGGAGAAGGTTCAGCACATCACTTCGGCTCTTTTGCAAACGCCGGGTGTCGTGAAGGAGAACCTGCTCAGCCTTTCCGCACGCCGGGTCAAGAATATCGCTGGCGCAGCCGACGGGCTGGAAGTCAAACCGCTCATGGAAACCGTGCCGCATACGCCGGCACAGATGACAGCATTGAAGCAGGCGATCCACAGCAATCCCGTTTATCTGAACGCGATTGTTTCCAATGACGGGCGTACCACCGCCATCATCGCCGAATTCAAGGATACGCCCGGCGGATTCCGCTCCATGATCGACAAGGTCACGCCCATCGTCGAGCGCGAACGGGATGCTGCCGTGGAAATCAATATCGGCGGGATGCCTAGTTTTCTGTCCAGGATCGAAGTCTATTCCGAGCGCATGGCGTTTCTGCTACCGATCTCCCTGGTGGTGGTCGGGCTGGTGCTCTACGGCGCGTTCCGCTCCAAACAGGGGCTGATCCTGCCGCTGACAACAGCGGGGCTTGCCGTTGCCTGGGGCGTCGGCGTGATGGGAGCGTCGGGAATTCCCATGGATGTTTTCAATGCCTCGACGCCCATCCTGATCCTGGCCGTGGCATCGGGGCATGCCGTGCAGCTGCTCAAGCGGTTTTACGAGGAATATTACCGGCTGCGCAAAACGACCGGCCTGACCGCGAAGGAAGCCAATCACCAGGCGGTGATCGATTCGATCGTCCATGTCGGGCCGGTCATGATCACTGCCGGGATGATTGCCTCGCTGGGATTCTTCTCGCTGATCATTTTCGAGATCAGCACGGTGAAAACTTTCGGTCTCTTCACCGGCATCGGCATTCTGGCTGCCCTGATTCTGGAAATGACCTTCACCCCGGCCGTGCGGTCGTTGCTGACGCCGCCAAACGATAATGAGCGCAGGATCGAACAGCAGCCGAATCTTGCCGACAGAGTGACCGACACCGTGGCGCACTGGGTAACGGGACCGAATCGGCGGAAGGTTTATGCGGCTATGCTCGCATTCATCCTCCTTGCCATTGCCGGTATGGGCAAAGTGGTCGTGGATAACTCCACCAAGAGTTTTTTCGCTCCCGATCTCCCTTTCCAGCGCGATGACAAGGTACTCAACGCGCGGCTCGGCGGCACCAACACGCTTTACTTCCTGGTCGAAGGCCAGGATGAGGACGCCATCAAGGATCCGAAAACCCTGCAGGCGATGGATGACGTGCAGCGTTTCCTGGAGCGGCAGCCCTACGTCGGCAAGACCATAGCCATGACCGATTTTATCAAGCGCATGAACCAGGCGATGAACGGCGACGATCCAACCCATTTCAGGATTCCCGAAAGCCGCGACCTGGTATCGCAATACCTGCTGCTGTATTCGATGTCGGGCGAGCCGGGCGATTTCGATTCCTATGTCGATTACGGCTACCGCTCGGCCAATATTACGGTCTACCTGAAAACGGACAGCAGTGCCTATGTCGAGTCCCTGATCGCCAAGCTCAACACGTATGCCGCAACCAGATTCGACGGCAGCGTACATTTCAGCATTGGCGGCAGCGTACCGCAAAGCGCGGCGCTCAACGAAGCCATGGTGCGCGGCAAGATCCTCAACATCCTGCAGATCGGCGCGGTGGTGTTTGTCATCTCAGCCCTCGTATTCCGTTCCTTTGTGGCCGGGATGCTGGTGCTGGTGCCACTGCTGATCGCCGTGATCGCCAATTTCGGCCTGATGGGCTGGAGCGGCATCCTGCTCAACATTCCCACCTCGCTCACCTCAGCCATGGCCGTGGGCATCGGCGCGGATTATGCGATTTACCTGATCTTCCGCCTGCGCGAGGAACTGACTAACGGCCATGACGAAATCACCGCCACCCGCCATGTCCTGGCCTCGGCCGGCAAGGCGACGCTGTTCGTCGCATCGGCGGTGGCCGCCGGTTATGGCGTGCTGCTACTGTCCTTCGGCTTCTACATTCACATGTGGATGGCCATTCTGATCGCGGTTGCCATGATAGTCAGCGCCTTCGCCGCCTTGCTGCTGATCCCGGCACTGATCCTCAGCTTCCGCCCCAACTTCATTTTCAGGAGAACACCCATGAAACTGCACCCTGCGCCCATTGCCATCGCCGTACTGGCGATCGTCTCCGGCCTTTCCATGCATTCCGGGAATGCCTGGGCCGCCGAGCCTACCGTCATCGACATCATGCAAAAGAACTTTGTGGTGAACAAAATGATTGACTCCGTTTCGGACGCCACCTTTACCCTGGTCAACAAATCCGGGCAGGAACGGGTCCGGCAAACCTTCGGCACCACCAAACTGGAAGCGAATGGCCTCGACAACATGCGCATGACACGCTTCCTGTCACCCGCCGACATCAAGGGCACCGTGTCTCTGCTGGTAGAACACGCAGACAAGGACGACGACATCTGGATCTACCTGCCGGCCTTGAAGAAAGTGCGGCGCATGGTGGCCAGCAACAAGAAGGACAGCTTCGTCGGTACCGACTTTTCCTACGGCGACGTGATCGGCCACAAGGTCGGCGAGTGGAACCACAAGCTGCTGGGCGAAGAAGTGGTCGACGGCAAGCCCTGCTATGTCATCGAATCGCTGCCAAAGAGCGACGACATCAAGGCCGGCAGCGGTTATTCCAAACGCAAGGGCTGGATACGCAAGGACAATTTCATGAGCGTCAAGGCCGAATTCTGGGATGAATCCGGGCAACTGCTCAAGACCAGCACCTTTACCGATATCCGGCAGGTCGATCCCGAGCACGACAAGTGGCAGGCCATGCGGCTGGAGGCCGACAACGTGCAGACCGGGCATCGCACCGTCATCCAGTACGGCAACTTCAAGGTGAACCAGAAGGTGCGGGACGACTTCTTCACCACGCGCTACATGGAGAAAGAGCAATGAGCTTTCATCGCCTGCCCATGCTGGTGCTGGGTGGCATCCTGTTGCATTGCCCTGCGGGCTGGGCCGACGAACCTCTGCCCGATCAACATGGCGTCATCCAGACACTGGGCATCAGCGGTTCGGTGCGCGGAGGGTACTGGTCATCTTCCATGAATCTCGACGGCAAGAGCGATCAGTTCTCCGAAGCGCTCTGGATCAAATCCGAGCCGAGGCTGGGCAAAAACGCGAGCCTGTTGCTGGAAGGCTGGCTGATGAACGAAGACGCCACGCGCGGCGATGGCCGCCGGGGCAAGCTGCGCGAGGGTTATCTGAACATGGGCGCCGGTAACGCCGACTTCCGCATCGGCAAGCAGATTATCGTCTGGGGGCGGGCGGACAAGTTCAACCCTACCGATAACCTGAGCCCGCGCGACTATACGCTCTTGGCGCCGGAAGACGACGACCAGCGCAGCGGCGTCTATGCGGCAAAAGCCACCTACAACCTCAAGGACTGGTCGCTGAGCGGCTTCTGGCTGCCGGAATTCCGGCCCAACGTGTTGCCGCTGCCGCACACCCCGGGATTGAGCTTCCGCGAACGCATTCCGCATGGTCAGGGCGGCGGCATCAAGGTCGAACAATCAGGCAAGGCCGTCGACTGGTCGGCGTCCTATTATGACGGCCTGGATCTCAACCCGGACCTCAGCATCGGCTCTTTCAGTAGCAGCGGGCTGAACCTGCGTCTCGATCATCACCGCGTCCGCGTCATTGGCGTCGATGCCGCCACCGTGGTCTGGCGCTACGGCCTGCGCGCGGAAGCGGCCTATACCCGCACCGAGGATAGCGACGGCCGCGACCCGTTCGTCAAGAACCCGTTCTTCTATCTGGTGGCCGGGGGCGACCGCACCTTCTTCGAATACCTCAATATCAACCTGCAGTATTACGTCCGCTACGTCTCCCGTTATCAGAACCCGGCGAGCGTAGCCAATCCCGCGTTGCGGACGGTAGCGATCCAGGGTGCCGTGATCAGTAACCAGTTCGACCGCTTCCAGCACGGCATGACCTTCCGCATCAGCGACAAGTGGCTGCACGAAACGCTGGAAGGCGAGGTCGCCGGCATCGCCTCCTTCACCAGGCGGGACTTCGCGCTGAAACCGAAACTGGTTTATTCTTTTAACGATCACTGGAAAAGTACGTTCGGCGCGAACCTGTTTCGCGGCGAGGACAACACGTTCTATGGGCGGCTGCGCGATGACTCGACCGTATTCATGGAAATCAGATACAGCTTTTGAACCCGAGGAGACCATCATGAAAAACCTGAACACTCCGGGCTCCATCGCGGAGCTGCAAGTCAATGACGGAGTGACCTTGCGTTACCTGAAGGCCGGTGCCGGCGCGCCGTTGGTCCTCCTGCACACCATCCGCACCCAGCTTGACTATTTTCGCGCAGTCATCCCCCGCCTGGCCGAGCATTACACCGTGTACGCGGTCGACCTGCCGGGCCACGGCCATTCATCGATAGACAAAACCGCCGCCTATGACGAGCCGTATTTCCGCGAGGCGATGATCGCCTTCATCGAACGGCTCGACCTGCATGACGTGACGCTGGTCGGTGAGTCCATCGGCGGCGTGCTGGCCATGACGGTCGCCGGCGCGCTGCCAGACCGCGTCAAGGCGGTCGTTGCCAGCAACCCCTACGATTACGACAGCCGCTATGGCGACGGCGTGCGTCGCGGCAACCTCATCGCCAACGCCATCATTGGCAGTTTCGGCGTCCCCGTGATCGGCGCCGTCAGTGCCGGGCTCGAAAACAGGCTGTTTCTGGGCATGGTGTTGAAAGGTGGGTTGCACAACCCGCGCAACTTGCCTGACGATCTGCTGGCCGAGTTCGACCGTGTCGGTCGCCGCAGCGGGTATCGCCACGTTGAACGCAAGACATTTGCCGGATGGCGCTCATGGGGCGAAGCGCGCCGTCTTTACCAGAACATCAAAGTGCCGGTCACACTGATCTACGGTGACGAGGACTGGTCGCGTGCCGGGGAACGGCAACGCAACGGTTCCGAAGTGCCTGGCGCCACGATGACCACCATTCCCGAGACCGGCCACTTTGCCTTTCTCGAACATCCGAACGCGATCGTGGACATCATCCTGCGCCGCAAGGTACGCTGAGAGCCGATTCCGGACATCGGTAGCAGAGACAGCCAAGACGTGTCAAACCGGACGCTCTACCCTATAGAAAACCGCTCTGGTGTCGCTAAGCTGCTGAACCAGAAAGCCGGCGCTTGCCGCCTTAGGTATTTTTGGCACTACTTGATTACGCAAGGGCACGCCCCAATATAGAAAACCGGAGCTTGTCGGGTATAATTTTGTTTTTTAAGGAGGTTCCTTTTATGCCGATTTACGATTACCGCTGCACCAATTGCGGCATTGAAAAAGAAATGATGCAGAAAATGAGCGAAGCGCCGCTTACCACTTGCCCGGAATGCGGCAAGGAAACCTTTGCCAAGCAGCTTTCTGCCGCCGGTTTCCAGCTCAAGGGCAGCGGTTGGTACGCCACCGACTTCAAGGGCGGCTCCAAGCCCAAGGAAGAAAGCGCGGCAGCCAGCACGCCATGCGGCGGCAGTTGCGCCTGCCACTAAATAACTTATAAGGAAGAGCCAAAAGCAAAGTTCGCGCGATGCGAACTTTGCTTTTTTATCCATGCTAAAACGCTATTTCATTACCGGCCTCTTGGTGCTGGTGCCGTTGGCTATCACCGTGTGGGTGCTGACCACGCTGATAGGCGTCATGGACCAGAGCCTGCTGCTCTTGCCGTCGAGCTGGCGCCCGGAAAACCGCTTCGGCTTCCGCATCCCGGGCCTGGGCGCGCTGCTGACGCTCTTGATCGTGCTGGTGACCGGCGTTATCGCCACCAACTTCTTCGGCCGCCGCATCATCCTGTTCTGGGAAGCCTTGCTGGCGCGCGTGCCGGTAGTAAAATCGATTTATTACAGCGTCAAGCAAGTCAGCGACACGCTGTTTTCCGATTCCGGCCAGGCGTTCCGCAAGGCATTGCTGGTGCAGTATCCGCGCCATGGCAGCTGGACGATCGCGTTCCAGACCGGCCATCCGGGCGGCGATGTGGCCAACCATCTGCAGGGCGAAGACTACGTCAGCGTTTATGTGCCGACCACGCCCAACCCCACTTCGGGCTTTTTCCTGATGATGCACAGGAATGAAGTCGTCGAGCTCGACATGAGCGTGGACGACGCGCTGAAATACATCATCTCGATGGGCGTCGTCACTCCCGACAACCGCCCTTTACACGACCAACCATAAACTCACACCAGATCATTATGCGTACTCATTACTGCGGCGAACTCACCAGCCAACACATCGGACAAACCGTCACCCTGTGCGGATGGGCGCACCGCCGCCGCGACCACGGCGGCGTCATTTTCATCGACCTGCGCGACCGCACCGGCATGTCGCAGATAGTGATCGATCCGGATACGCCGCAAGCCTTTGCCAATGCCGAAACCGTGCGCAACGAATTCGTGCTGAAAATCATCTGCAAGGTGCGTCCGCGGCCGGAAGGCACGGTCAACCTCAGCATCCCGACCGGCGAAGTGGAAATGCTGGCGAGCGAAATCGAAATCCTCAATCCGTCGCTCACCCCGCCGTTCATGCTGGATGACGACAACCTCAGCGAAACCGTGCGCCTGGAACACCGTTATCTCGACCTGCGCCGCCCGGCGATGCAGAAGAACATGATGCTGCGCTACCGCGTCGCCAAGACCATGCGCGACTACCTGGACACCGCCGGCTTCATCGAAGTCGAAACGCCGATGCTGACCCGCTCCACCCCGGAAGGCGCGCGCGACTACCTG
>NZ_DASXVH010000014.1:0-9329 GCF_036504375.1 Novimethylophilus sp. | reverse complement strand
CATGATGACGACTTGGCCCGCTTGGACCGGAACGTTGACCATGCGCCGGAACATTTCGTCGATATTTTCCGGGGGTAGCCGGCTGAATACGCCGCTTTGCAGGTTTTTTGCGCTGAATACGCCGGTCTGCTTCATCCAGCCGCCGGCGCCGCGTGCCGGTGTAGCAGCGGGGGGCTTGGGTTCTTCGTGTTTGGGGGCGGATTGCTCGTAGCCTGCCAATTGGTCCCAGGTCATCATGATATCGAGCAGGTCGGTGTCTATCCTCACGATTTCGATGTCGGTGAGCGCGACCGCAAGTTTAAGCCGGGTGCGGTTGCCGCCCACAGGAAAGCGCGCCAGGTCGGAATTCGCGCGCAGTACGATCTTGGTGTCGTCCTCGAATTTCAGCCCGAGGTCCCCGTTCAGCAAATAGAGGGATTGGGAATTCTTGACCACGTTCATGCGGAACGGATCGATGTTCTTGCTGACTTTTTCGACGAAGCACAGGTCGGCGATTTCCTGCTGACGGCCGGGGGACAGCAGGCATATCGGTTCCAGGCGGGATATCAGTGAGTTATTGACGGCCATGTCTTTAAAGATTACAGGCTAAATGTCTGGAAGTTCTGCAATGCCATCGGCTTGAACTCCGCGGCATCGGCTTCGACTTCCTGCATGATGACTTCGCCTTCACCCGGCTTGAGGTGGGTGATATAGATGCGTGCCGGGCGTTTGAGCTTGTGCAGTTCGTCGATCAGCAAGGCCGGACACAAATGCTTGGACAAGCGGGCCAGCCGGATTTCGGCATTGCTGAAGGCTGTTTCTATGATGAGAAACTTGAGGTTGTCGATCTTGTTGATGGTTTCCCACAGCTCGTCGCAGCTGGTGGTGTCGCCGGTGAACACCAGGCTGTTCTTGCCGTTGTCGAGCTGGTAGCCGACCGCCGGGACGGTATGGTTGGCAGGAATCGGGGTAATCAAACGCCCATTGATATCGACACTTTCGCCGATCCTGACTTCGCTATAGGCGAGAAAAGGGTTAGCCTCGTCGGGAATCGTATTGAAATCCGGCCATATTTTCCAGTTGAAAATATGATCCTTGAGGATTTGCCAGGTCTCGCGTGTCGCATGCAGCGTGATGTGCTTCTCGCGCAGGCCGATCACGGTGTCCACCAGCAGCGGAATGCAGGCGATGTGGTCAAGGTGGGAATGGGTGAGGAAGATATGGTCGATGGCGATCAGATCTTCCAGCATCAAATCGCCCACGCCGGTGCCCGCGTCGATCAGCATGTCGCGATCCACCAGCATGGAGGTGGTGCGTAGATTGCCGCCTATTCCCCCGCTACAGCCCAGTATTTTGACCCGCATTGCCCGATCCCGTCATTTCGTCTTGAAGGTAAATGCGCCGTCCCAGTCGTTACCCGGTGGATTGGCGCGGAAATAAGCGATACGTTCAATATACACTTCGTAAAGATAACGCCCCGGATAGGCTTTTTGCAAGCTAAGAAATTGCAGTTCGGCCAAATCCCAGTTCTGGGCGCGGTATAGTTTGAGCGCTTCGCGATAAAGCGCCAGTTCCTTTTCGGTTGCGGCATCGATATGGCCTTGCAGGCCGATCGGTTCATAAATCGCAACCGGTTCGTCCTTGCCCTTTACCCGCACGCGGTCCAGTTCGCGGAATACAAAATCGGGCAGTTTCTCCCTGGTGAATTCGCTGACGATGATATGCACGCCATACTGCTTGGTGAGCCCTTCCAGCCGCGAGCCCAGGTTCACCGCATCTCCCATCACAGTATAAGCCATGCGGAATTCCGACCCCATGTTGCCGACGGTCATGATGCCGGTATTGAGGCCCACCCCGATATTGATCGGCGGCCACCCCTTGGCTTCGAATGCGGTCTGCAGCGCCTGTAGTTCGTCTATCATGCCTATCGCCGCCAGCAGCGCGTGGCGCGCATGGTCCGGATCGGCCACCGGCGCGCCCCAGAACGCCATGATGGCGTCGCCCATGTATTTGTCTATGGTGCCGCGATAACGGTGGATGACATGTGTCATCGGCGTCAGGTATTCGTTCATCAGCAACGTCAGCTGCTTGGGATCCAGACCCTCGGAAATCGTGGTGAAACCGCGTACGTCGGAAAACAGCACGGTCAGTTCGCGGCTCTCGCCTTCCAGTGTGAAGGCATCCGGGTCCTTGGCCATCTCGTCCACCAGTTCGGGAGGCACGTACTGCCCGAACAGCCCGGCCAACAGGCGCTTGCCGCGCGATTCGACGAAAAAACCGTACGACATGTTGAGCAGATACAGTACCGCCACCATCAGCAGCATCGAGGCGATAGGCATTACCAGATTCGCCCGCTGCCACAACAGCAGGTTGAACATCGCGTAAACCGACAGTACCGCTCCCGCCAGCAGCGTGGACCACAAGGGGCTGAGCACCGCCAGGCCAAGAGCCAGCAGCGTGCCGGCCAGCAGCAGCAAGACCAGTTCTGCACCCAGCAGGTAGGCCGGGCGCTGCTTGATGTTCTGGTCGAGTATGCCGGCGATCATGTTGGCGTGCATTTCCACGCCGGCGTACACGTTCTGCACCGGGGCTGCGCGCAGGTCCATCAGCCCGGGGGCCGTCGTGCCCACCAGTACGATCGCGCCCTTAAGCACCTTGGGGTCGGCCTTTCCGGTGAATATGTCGGTCGCGGAAATGTAAGGAAAGCTGCCTTGCCTGCCGCGAAACGGGATCAGCGCGGCGACGCGCTCGTCCACCGGGATGCGCCGCTCCCCCAATTGCAGCCATTCCAGGCCGGCATAATTCTCGCCCGCGGTTCCCGTTACAAAGCCGGCTTCGATCTTGGGGACATTGAGAGACAGGCGCGCGACTGCCAGCGACAGCGATTCGTACAGGTTGCCGTTATATTCGGTAAGCATCGCGACCTTGCGCGAAATGCCGTCGCCATCGGGTTCCGGGTTGAAGTGCCCGGCTGCCGCCGCGTTTTTCTGCAATACCGGCAGATTGGCCCCGTACGCGCCGGCGCGGATGAAATCGACAGCGGAAGTATCGAACGTGCCGGCGGCAATCGCCGGGGCCGGCAAGGCGCCGACGCTGGCATCCTGGTTGCCGTTACTGCGGAAATAGTAGCCCAGCACCACCGGGCGGCCTTTCAGGGTGTCGGCGAACATCTGGTCGTAGTCCAGCGTCGGGCGTATTTTTTCCAGCGCCTTGCTGAACTCGCTGTTGGCCTTGAAGCGTTCGCGGCCGATTTTCTCCAGTGTTTTCAGGCCGGAGCTTTCATCTTTTTCGGCGAACACCACGTCGAAGCCGAGCACCTTGATCTTGTAATCGTCGAACAGGCGTGACACCATTTCCGCCAGCCGGTTGCGGCTCCACGGCCAGCGCCCCTGCGCGAGCAGGCTGCGCTCGTCGATGTCGACGATGACGATGCGCGGGTCGACGGTGTTGGGCATCATCACATTGAGCCGCACGTCGTAGGCAAGGTTTTCCATGCGGTCGATGAAGCCGATATGCAGCACGCCGATCACGTGCAGCAGAAATACCAGCAATACCGCAAAGCTTAAGCCGATGCGAACGCTGTGACGTTTAACGAGTTCCAGAAACTTCATCGGTATTGTTTGATCCCATGCGTGGCGGGAATTTTTCCGGCTAGCATAGCCCAAAACCCTTTTGTTTGACAGCAGCTAGAAAGCCCGGAGGTTCGATGGAAAAATCAGCCATGCTGGATGCAATAGAAATTTGTTCCGGCGCGTCTCCCGAAGCCAGCGTCATATGGCTGCACGGGCTGGGCGCCGACGGCGGCGACTTCGCGCCGATGGCCGAGGAACTGGCGCTGCCGATGGTCGTGCGCTTCATTTTCCCGCATGCGCCCGGCATGCCGGTGACCGTCAACAACGGCTGGGTGATGCCCGCCTGGTATGACATTTATTCGCTGGATATCGCCGGGGCGCAGGACGAGACCGGCATACGGGCATCACAAGCCGGGATAGAGGCATTGATCGCGCGCGAAAAAACGCGCGGCGTCGATTCCGCACATATCGTACTGGCGGGATTCTCCCAGGGCGGGGCTGTCGCGCTACAGACCGCGCTACGCCACAAGGATAGGCTGGGGGGCGTGGTCGCGCTGTCCACCTATCTCCCGTTGCATGACAGTTTGCAGGCGGAAAGCAGCGAAGCCAACCGTACTTTGCCCATATTCATGGCGCATGGCCGCGACGATACCGTGATTCCGCTTGAGGCCGCGCGAAAGTCCCGGCGCAGACTGGAGGCGGAAGGCTACCCGGTCGAATGGCACGAATATCCGATGCCGCACAGCGTATGCGGTGCGGAGGTCGATGATATTCGCGAATTTTTATTGCGGATACTGAGCTAGTCCGGGGTTGGCGGCTTCAGGCGGCGTTTCCCAGCACTTCGACTTCTACCCGAACCCAATCGTCTTTCCGTTCCATCAGCCTGGAAAGCCAGACGTGGCGCACCCGTCTGTCCAGCCGCAGGCGCAACTGGGCGTCGGCCTGGTATTCGATGGCCGGCAACAGCAGCGACGACGGGATGCCGCGTTCTTCGTCGGAGGAGATGAATACCCCGGGGAAAGGCTGGTTGCCGGGACCGTCGTGCATTTCCTGCAGCGTGCCGTACAGGGCCATGTGGCTTAGCACTTCGACGCCGACATACACCTTGCCTTCTTCCTGGTGCTTGAGGCTGCGCACCACGCCTACCATGCTCATGCCCAAATTCATTTCCTCGCGCAGCGCGATCAGACGGCCGACTTTGAGCCAGGTGTTCAGCTCGGTGCTGACGATTGCCCCGAATCCGTAGCGTGATTCGTTTTCTATACACCACAGCTCGCCACCGAGTTCCATGGATACGCCGCCGACCGCCTGGCTCTGCACTTCCTGGCAGACCGCATAGATGCCGTTGGCCACGCTGGCCTGTTTGGTCACCGTGTCGCGCTCGTCGGTACGACGCTGCCGCCTGTAGGCGGAGCGCGACCATTCGGCATGCATCTGCTGCAGGATATCGAGCTCTATCTCGCCTTCCGCATGGCGGCCGGTTTCGGCGTTTTCCATTGCCTGTTCGATATCCGCCACCATCAAGTCAGTCTGCCAATACCGGCAGCTATCCGTGGGTTCAAGATTGCGGATGCGCCGGCTGCCGCGGTCTTCGCTCAGGTTCACATAAAACAGCTGGCGCTCTTCCCGGTAGTCGCGTTCCAGCTCGAGCTTGCCGGACCACTGGTGCAGCCATTGGTAAATCGTTTCGATCTGATGCTTGGTGAGGTTGGTGCGGTTGATCGAATCCAGCAGCAGGTTATGCAGATAGAGCATGGTGCAGCTGACTGCAGGCTCGGTCTGATACAGCGGGATCGGCCTGGTTGCAAAATTGTCTCGCTCGGCGAACGCATAGAGCTTGTGAATGTCCAGCCACCAGCCGTTGGGGTCCGCAATGTAGCGAAAATTGCGCCATACTGCGGTGCGGCCGCAATGATAAAGGATGCGCGCCACTATGGCCGGAGCCTCAGCGGCGGAGCGCGCGTCTTGCGATATTTCGCGCAGCGATTGCGAATAAGCCCGCGCCCATTGGTCGTGATACGCATGGCCGGTGTTCCACAGATGCGCTTCCTGCTCGGCGGGCAGCCGCCGCGCTTCCGCATAGCGTTTGGCCAGCAGGCGCGCGGATGCGTTCAGGGTCGTGTCGGTTTCGATCAGCCATAGCAGCCGTTCATGGCCTTGCAGCGAAAGCTCGTGCAACTGGCGCAGTGCGAGTTCCTGCGCGGCAAGGGGGTTATCTGCAAGATTGTTGGCTAGCCATTCCATATTAAAACCGCTGTTTTTCGATGTCGGCGCCTAATATGACAACTTTATCGGCAATTGACAATGTCGCTGAGCTTGATTCGGCACTTCAGGCCGGCGATGCCTTGCAGGGATGAGGGTAAAATAACGGCCTGCAAGGCGATTCTCTGCCGATTTCCGTCGTTTTCCGAAGGCAGCTTGAATAAACCGATTTGACCAATGCCGCCTTTTTTTGATAGCGTTGCAAAGGAAAGGCGTCTATGACCAAAAGCTCCCCCCCCAAGAATTTCGAAACCGCGCTCGCCGACTTGACTGAAATCGTTCGCCAGATGGAAGAGGGCCAGCTGCCGCTCGAGCAGTCGTTGGCGGCTTACAAGCGGGGCGCCGAGTTGCTGCAGTTCTGCCAAAAATCCTTGCAGAACGCCGAACAGCAAGTGCGCATCCTTAACGGGCAGAACAATTTGCAGGATTTCCCGATCGCCGATGACTGATTTCAACGACTGGATGCATGCCATCCAGTCCCGTACCGAGGTGGTGCTGGAGCGGTTGCTGCCCTCCGGACAGGTTGTTCCCCAACGTTTGCACCAGGCCATGCGCTACGTCGTGCTGGGCGGCGGCAAGCGGGTGCGCGCCTTGCTGGCCCATGCCGCGGGAGAGCTATGCGATGCCGATCCGGCCAGGGTGGATGCCGCTGCGGCAGCGGTGGAGCTGATCCACGCATATTCTCTGGTGCATGACGACCTGCCCTGTATGGACGACGACGACCTGCGGCGCGGCAAGCCGTCCTGCCATAAACAATTCGACGATGCGACAGCGCTCCTGGTGGGCGATGCATTGCAAAGTCTGGCCTTCCAGGCGCTGGCCCAGCCCGGCTTGCTGCAGGATGCGGCGTGCCAGTTGACAATGAGCCATTTGCTGGCGCAGGCTTCCGGTTCGCGCGGCATGGCCGGCGGCCAGGCCATCGATCTCGCCAGCGTAGGGCTGGACCTGACGCAGATGGAGCTGGAATTCATGCACATCCACAAGACTGGCGCGTTGATCCGGGCGGCGGCGCTGCTCGGCGCCCATTGCGGGCAAACCCATAACGTTTCCCGGCTGGCGGCGCTGGATCATTATGCCAAGAGCATCGGGCTGGCTTTCCAGGTAGTGGACGACATACTCGACAGCGAAGCGGACACCGCGACCCTGGGCAAAACCGCCGGCAAGGATGCTGCACAGAACAAGCCCACTTACGTCACTATCCTCGGGCCGGAACGGGCCAAACGCTTGGCGCAGGAACTGCACGACAGCGCACTGGAGCAACTGGTGCCGTTCGGCGCGCAGGCGCTGCGGTTAAAGCAGCTCGCCGCTTTTATTACACAACGGCAATTCTGATGACTTCATTGCTCGAACAGATCGACTTCCCGGCGCAGCTGCGCCAGTTGGAGCGCAAGCAGCTGCCGCAGCTGGCGGATGAGCTGCGTGCCTTCCTCATCGAGAGTGTGGCCCAGACCGGCGGGCATTTGGCGTCCAATCTGGGCGTGGTGGAACTCACCGTTGCGCTGCATTACGTGTTCAATACCCCGGACGACCGGCTGGTGTGGGACGTGGGCCACCAGACCTATCCGCACAAGATCCTCACCGGGCGCCGCGCCGCGATGTCGGGTCTGCGCAAGGAGGGCGGCATCGCCGGCTTTCCGCGCAGAGCCGAGAGCGAATACGACGCCTTTGGGGTAGGCCACTCCAGCACCTCGATTTCCGCCGCGCTGGGCATGGCGGTGGCGGCGCAGCAGCAGGGCCTGGGGCGCCGCGCGGTGGCGATCATCGGCGACGGAGCGATGACTGCCGGCATGGCGTTCGAGGCGTTGAACAACGCCGGCGCGATGGATGCCAACCTGCTGGTGATCCTCAACGACAACGATATGTCGATTTCGCCCAACGTCGGCGCGCTCAACAATTATCTTGCCAAGCTGCTGTCCGGCCGCCTGTACGACCGCATGCGACGCGGCACCGAAAAGGTGCTGGGCGCGGCGCCGCCGCTCTTGGAGCTGGCCAAACGCGCCGAGGAGCACGTCAAGGGCATGATGACGCCGGGTACGCTGTTCGAGGAGTTTGGCTTCAACTACATCGGGCCGATCGACGGCCATGACCTGGATGTATTGGTGGCGACGCTATCCAATATCCGCCAACTGCAAGGGCCACAATTCCTGCATGTCGTCACGCAGAAAGGCAAGGGCTACCAGCCGGCCGAAGACGACCCGGGAAAATTCCACGGCGTCGGCAAGTTCGACCCCGTCAACGGACTATGCGCGCCCGGCAACAGCCAGCAGACCTATACCCAGATTTTCGGCGACTGGCTCGCCGACATGGCGGGCGAGGACGAGCGCCTGATCGGCATCACGCCGGCGATGTGCGACGGCTCCGGCCTCAACAAATTCCAGCAGCAGTTTCCGCAGCGTTATTTCGACGTCGGCATCGCCGAACAGCACGCGCTGACATTTGCCGCCGGCCTGGCCTGCGAAGGGCTGAAGCCGGTAGTGGCGATTTATTCCACTTTTCTGCAGCGCGCCTACGATCAGCTGATCCATGACGTCGCCCTGCAAAACCTGCCGGTGCTGCTGGCGATAGATCGCGCCGGGCTGGTCGGCGCCGACGGTCCCACGCATGCCGGAAGTTTCGATATTGCATATTTGCGCTGCATCCCCAATATAGTGCTCATGGCGCCCAGCGATGAAAACGAGTGCCGCCAGATGCTGACCACCGGCTTCCGTCATGACGGCCCGGCCGCGGTGCGCTACCCGCGCGGGTGCGGGTCCGGCGTGGCGGTCGATGCGGCGCTGCAGGCCTTGCCCATCGGCAAGGGCGAAATCCGCCGGCAGGGCCACAAGGTGGCGATCCTGGCGTTCGGCAGCATGCTGGCGCCGGCCTTGGCGGCGGCGGAAAGCCTGGATGCGACGGTCGCCAATATGCGCTTCATCAAGCCGCTGGATGAGGCGCTGGTATTGGAACTTGCCGCCGGACATGATCTGCTGGTGACGGTGGAAGAAAATAGCGTCATGGGCGGTGCGGGCAGCGCGGTGGCGGAGGTGCTGGAAGCCGCCGGCAGAGAAAAGGGCCTGTTGCAACTGGGATTGCCGGACCGTTTCATCGAACACGGCGCGCCGGAAAAGCTGCTTGCCGCCTGCGGACTGGATGCTGCGGGCATCCGAACCGCGATTGAGAAACGATTGTCCTAGTGCTATACTCAACTATTAGCGATTAGAAATATTATGAACCAACTAAGCACCCCATCTATCGAAGACGTCCAGAACACCCCGGACGTGCGCCATCTTGCGATCGACAAGGTCGGCATCAAGGCCATCCGCCATCCGATCAAGGTCAAGGACAAGAGCGGCGGGGTGCAGCATACCGTGGCGATGTTCAACATGTACGTGCATCTGCCGCACAACTTCAAGGGCACGCACATGTCGCGCTTTGTCGAGATCCTCAACATGAACGAGCGCGAGATTTCGGTGGAGAGTTTCGAGACCATCCTGCGCGAGATGGTCAAGCGCCTCGAGGCCCAGTCCGGGCATATCG
>NZ_DASXVH010000013.1:0-18226 GCF_036504375.1 Novimethylophilus sp. | reverse complement strand
CAGCGCCCGGCTGCGGCTCTACCACAGCATGTACCAGCTATTCACCTTCACCATGCTGCTGGCACTCACCACCAACAACATGGGCATCCTGTGGGTGGCGATGGAAGCGGCGACGCTGACCACGGTGCTGCTGGTGTCGCTCTACCGCACCCCGGCCAGCCTGGAAGCGGCGTGGAAATACTTCATCCTGTGCGGCGTCGGCATCGCCCAGGCGCTGTTCGGCACCATCCTGCTGTATTTCGCCGCTGAGAAGGTGCTGGGCGAAGGCGGCAACGCGCTCTTGTGGACGCACCTCAACGACGTCAAGGGCGTGCTGGAGCCCACCGTGCTGTCGCTATCCTTCGTATTCCTGCTGGTGGGCTACGGCACCAAGGTGGGCCTCGCGCCCTTGCACAACTGGCTACCGGACGCGCACGCCGAAGGCCCGACGCCGATTTCCGCGGTGCTGTCCGGCCTGCTGCTGAACGTTGCCCTCTACGCCGTGGTGCGCTCCAAGGTGCTGGTGGACGGCGCGCTGGAAAGCCACTTCGCCGGCAACCTGATGATGGGCTTCGGCCTGCTCTCCGTGGTGCTGGCGGCGTTCTTCCTGTCGCGGCAGAAGGACATCAAGCGCATGTTCGCCTACTCCTCGATCGAGCACATGGGGCTGATCACCTTCGCCTTCGGGATGGGCGGGCCGGTGGCGACCTTCGCCGCGCTGCTGCACATGACGGTACATTCGCTGACCAAATCGGCGATCTTCTTCACCGTCGGCCATGCCGCGCAGAAATCCGGCACGCAGCTGATGGACGGCATCCGCGGCCTGATCCAGACCAACCCCACCATCGGCTGGGGCTTGGCGCTGGGCAGCCTGGCCATCCTCGGCATGCCGCCGTTCGGCGTGTTCGCCAGCGAGTTCCTCATCCTCACCACCGCGATGCACGAGCATGCCTGGGCCACGCCCTTCCTGCTCACCGCGCTGGGAGTGGCCTTCGCCGCGATTTTCGGCAAGGTGCAGCCGATGGTGTTCGGCGAAACCGCCGGCAAACGCTTGCCCCATCCGCCGGCATTAACCCCGGTGTTCGCGCACCTGGCGCTGGTGCTGATGCTGGGACTGTACATTCCCCCTTACCTCGCGGACTGGTACCGCCAGGCCGCCGCGTTATTGGGATAAGACCATGGACAACCCGGATTTTCCCGTTCCCCTCGTCGCTCTTCCCGGCGCCATGCCGGCCTGGCACGGCATGGCCGCTGCCTCGCAGCTGCACGTCGCTTGCGAAAAAGTCCGCAGCAACGGCGGGCGGCTCATCGCGCTATGGGGCTCGGACGAGCGACAGCAGGGCGCGGGCTTCGCACTGCATGTGGCGCTGGCGGACCAGCCCGGGCTGATCTGCCTGACGCTGCCGCTGCCGGCGCAAAACCCCGCCTATCCTGCCATCGACGCCCTGTTCCCCGCCGCCAACCGCATGCAGCGGGCGACGTACGACCTGCTGGGCATCGTCGCGCAAGGCGCGGACGACAGCCGCCAGTGGCTGCGGCACGGCAGCTGGCCGCAAGACGTGTTTCCGCTACGCAAGGATTGCGACTTCACAGCGAGCCATCCGCGCACGGCGGATGGCTACCCGTTCGTCAGCGTGAGTGGCAGCGGCGTGCACGAAATCGCAGTGGGGCCGGTGCATGCCGGCACCATAGAGCCAGGGCATTTCCGCTTCTCGGTGGTCGGCGAGCGCGTACTGCGTCTGGAAGAGCGGCTGGGCTACGCACACAAGGGCATCGAAAAACTCGCCGAAACCATGAGCGTCGCCCAGGGCGCCAAACTCGCCGGACGGATATCGGGCGACAGTACGGTGGCCTTCGCCTGGGCCTACGCCATGGCCGCGGAAAGCATCGCCGGCAGCACTCCGCCGCCGCACGCGCTGTGGCTGCGCGCGCTGCTGCTGGAGCGCGAGCGCATCGCCAACCACCTGGGCGACCTGGGCTACCTCGGCAACGACGTGGCACTCTCCTTTGGTTTCGCCCAGTTCTGGCGGCTCAAGGAAGAATGGCTGCGCACCCAGCATGATCTATTCGGGCACCGCTACCTCATGGACTGCATCGTTCCAGGCGGCGTCGCCGTTGGCCTCGCGCCCGGGCATTATGACCGGCTGCGGAACGAGGCCGACGCGCTGGAACGGCAGGTCCGGCTGCTGAAGGACATCTACGACGAGCATGCCGGCGCGCAGGACCGCTTTCTTACCACCGGCCGCGTCACGCCGGCGCTGGCGGCGCAACTGGGGCTGGCCGGGCTGGCCGGGCGCGCGTCTGGGCTGGCCTGGGACTTGCGCGCGCAATTTCCGATAGCGCCGTATGATCAGCTCGAGGTGCGCATGGCGACGCACCGCAACGGCGACGTCGCGGCACGCGTGTTGCTGCGTTTCGAGGAAATTTTCGAATCGTTGCGGCTGATCCGCCAGATGCTGGAGCGCATGCCCGGCGGTGAAACGCTGACCGAACTGCCGCAGCTCCCGGACCATGGCTTCGGTCTGGGCTGGGTCGAAGGCTGGCGCGGCGAGGCGCTGATCGGCCTGCACACCGGCGTGGATGGCATGATCCAGCGCCTGCACCCGCACGACCCGTCGTGGCAGAACTGGCCGCTGCTGGAGCATGCCGTGATCGGCAACATCGTGCCGGATTTTCCGCTGATCAACAAATCCTTCAATCTGAGCTACAGCGGACAGGATCTATGAACTTAAAGCAATTAACCGCCGACAAACGCCGATGAACGCCGATATTTCAATACGTTGCTCTCACCTACATGTTCCCCCAATCGGTGACCATGGCATCGATAGCAGGCCATTGTTTTTGGTGGTTTTATCGGCGTTCATCGGCAGTTTACGGGGCTAAAGCCATGCACAAGATAATTTTCCAGATTCTGCGCACCGGCATCCGGACCGAAGCCCCACCGCCAGCCAACCCAGACTATCGTACCCCGGAGGCGCAGCAGCTGCATGCAGCCATTCTCGACTGCCTGGGCCGCGCGCTGGCAATCCGGCATGTGGACGCCGGCTCATGCAACGGCTGCGAACTGGAGATCCATGCGCTCAACACCCCGCAGTACAACATCGAGGGGCTGGGCATCAAGTTCGCCGCCAGCCCGCGCCACGCCGACCTGCTGCTGGTCACCGGGCCGGTGGCGCGCCACATGGAAGAAGCTTTGAAGCGCACTTACGACGCCATTCCGGAGCCCAAGCTGGTGGTCGCGGTGGGCGACTGCGGATGCAGCGGCGGCATTTTCGGCGAATCGTATGCTTCGTGCGGGCGCGTCGCCAACGCCATTCCGGTGGATGTTGCCGTGCCCGGCTGCCCGCCGACGCCCATCCAGCTGCTGCAAGGCATTCTTGCCGCCGTCCGCAAAACATAACCTGTCCTGCCCTGTCCATGGCTGCACCAACCCGCGCGGCCGCAGCAATTATTTACAGCAAATAACGTGCCGAGGCTTTCTCCGGCAGGGTTTCCCTTTTATACTTCGTATATGTCATCTGCATTACAGCAACCACAGAAGGCCGCGCACGGCCTCGATCTGGCGCGCGAAGTGCTGCAAATCGAAGCACGCGCGGTGGAAGCGCTGGCGCTGCGACTCGACGCCAGCTTCCAGCACGCGGTCGATCTCATCCTGCAATGCCACGGGCGCGTTGTCGTCAGCGGCATCGGCAAGTCCGGCCATATCGGCAGCAAGATCGCCGCCACCCTGGCCAGCACCGGCACGCCGGCGTTTTTCATGCACCCGGCCGAGGCCAGCCACGGCGATTTCGGCATGATTACGCACGCTGACGTGCTGCTGGCGCTCTCCAATTCCGGCGAAAGCGACGAGCTGCTGGCTATTGTTCCGCTGCTCAAGCGCATGGGAGCCAAGCTCATCAGCATGACCGGCAACCCCCATTCCTCGCTGGCGCGGGAGTCGGACGTGCACCTGGACGCCGGCGTCGCGCAGGAAGCCTGCTCGCTGGGCCTGACGCCTACCGCCAGCACGACTGCGGCCCTGGCCTTGGGCGACGCGCTGGCGGTGACGCTGCTGGACGCACGCGGCTTTTCCGCCGAGGACTTTGCCCGTTCGCATCCGGGCGGCGCGCTGGGCAGGCGGCTCTTGGTGCATGTGTGGGACATCATGCGTAGCGGCGACGCCGTACCCTGCGTTCCAGCCAACGCCTCGCTCTCCGAAGCGCTGCTGGAAATGACGCGCAAGGGCCTGGGCATGACTGCGATAATCAACGCCGAGGAACAGCCTATAGGCATTTTCACCGACGGCGACCTGAGGCGCATCCTGGAGCAGGGCCTGGATTTTCGCGGCGCAATGATCATCGACACCATGCACCGTAATCCGCAATCGATAGGCCCGCACCAGCTGGCTGTGGAAGCCGTGGAACTGATGGAAGAACGCAAGATCAACGGTCTCTTGGTGGTGGATGAGGCGGGCAAGCTGATCGGCGCACTCAATATGCACGACCTGCTGCGGGCAAAAGTGATTTGAAAGGCATGCAACACACCTCGGGTGTTTGTACCAATTATCGATATGAATGAAGCAATAGAGCGCGCGCGCAAGATCAAGCTGATCATTTTCGACGTCGACGGCGTACTCACCGACGGCCGCCTGATCCTCGGCGATGATGGCCTCGAGTACAAGGCCTTCAATTCGCACGACGGCCTCGGGATGAAGCTGCTCAAGGCCAGCGGCGTAGACATGGCGATCATCACCGGCCGCACTTCCAACGTTGTCGCCAAACGCGCGGAGAGCACCGGCATCGGCCATTTTTACCAGGGCGTGGAAGACAAGCTGGAAGCCTTTCTCGACCTGCTGCGGCAAACCGGGCTGACCCCGGAGCAATGCGCCTTTATGGGCGACGACGTGGTCGACCTGCCGCCGATGCGTCGCTGCGGCTTCGCCGTCACCGTGCCCGCGGCGCCACCGCTGGTCAAGCAGCACGCCCACCTGGTAACTTCGCGCGGAGCGGGGCAGGGCGCGGTGCGCGAGATTTGCGAATTCATCATGCAGGCACAAGATACCTATGATGAGCAGATGGCGCAGTATCTGCGGTGAGGACGATCTGAGCACTTGTCACGGACAGCGCGCATGAAAGGCTTTCCCGCAATCTGGTTTGCGCTAATACTGCTGGCGCTGCTGGCGGCACTCACGCTGTGGATAGACCACAGCGTGCAGCCGCCCGCAGCCAAGCGCGACGGCAGCACGCGACATGACCCGGATTACATTGTCAACAATTTTTCCTCGCACAGAACAGACCGGCAGGGCAATCCGCGCTACAGCCTGGCCGGCACTGACATGCGGCATTTTCCGGACGATGACACCACCAAGCTCACGCGGCCCTTTTTCACGCAATTCTCACTCAAAAAGCCAACCATACAGGTGCAAGGCGGGCGCGGCCTGGTTTCACCCAATGCCGAAAATGTCTATTTCATGGATAATGTGAGAATGGTGCGCGCAGCGACTCCGCAAAAAGGCGAACTGACCCTGCTGACCGAGTATATGCATATCATGCCGGATCTGGGCCTGCTGAAAACCGACCGCCCCGTGACTATCCTGCAGGCTCCGCGCACGGTCGTTCACGCCAGCGGCATGGAGTACAACAAAAAAGAGCGCATACTGAAGCTGTTCAACCGCGTCAAAGTGCATTACGAGCGCCCCGATGCACCACCCCTGCCGCCGCTGACTGTAGAACAGGTCGCAGGCGTGAAAGCGCCGGTGACGGCGCCAGCGGGCCAGAAACAGGATAAAGCGGATGTGAAAAGCCCGCGCTCCAAAAACAAGGCTGGCACCAACGACATGAATACCCAGAAAACCAAGACCAACGGCCGGAAGGCGAAAAAAACCGAAACCAAAGCCGGGCATTCCAAGACCCGGATCCGGAGACATTATGCGAATCCCGCTAATTAAAATATCTCACCTCGCCCTTTCGCTGCTCCTGCTGCTGGCAAGCGGCATGTCGTTCGCGGAAAAAGCCGACCGCGACAAGCCTATCGACCTCGAGGCCGACAGCCTGACCTCGAACGACGCCAAAAAAATCAGCGTGTATTCCGGCAATGTCATCCTCACCCAAGGCACGCTAGTCATTCATGCCGACAAACTGGTCGTGCGCGAGGACAAGGACGGCTTCCAGCACAGCACCTCCACCGGCAGCCCCACCACTTTCCGCCAGAAGATGGAAGGCAAGGACGAATATATACAGGGCAGCGGCCAGCGCATCGAATACGACGGCCGCATGGACAAGGTGCAGCTGTACGTGAAGGCATGGGTGAAGCGCGGCGAGGACATCGTGCATGGCGATTACATCATGTACGACGCCAACGCCGAGTACGCCGAAGTGCTCGGCGGCCCGCAGGGGGCGACGCCGGCCAATCCGAAAGGCCGCGTGCACGCGGTGATCCAGCCGAAGTCGGCGAAAGGCGCCGGCGCGAAGCCTGCCGCAGAAACGCCGCCGGCCTCCGCACCGCAAGACAATCAATGATGCAAGGGACGGCAACCGGGAGTCCAGGGTTGGCAACTGTGAGTGAGCTCAAGGTTCAGGGATTGCAGAAGCGCTACAAGGCGCGCACGGTGGTCCACGACATTTCGATGAAGGTTTCCAGTGGCGAGATCGTCGGCCTGCTGGGGCCCAACGGCGCGGGCAAAACCACCAGCTTTTATATGATGGTGGGGCTGGTGCCGCTGGACGGCGGGCAAATCACGCTGGACGGCCATGACCTGAGCAGGCTGCCGATCCATCGCCGCTCGCGCATGGGCTTGTCGTATCTGCCGCAGGAGCCTTCCATTTTCCGCAAGCTGACGGTGGCGGAAAACATCCTGGCGATTCTGGAGTTGCAGAATATTCCGCCGGAAAAGCTGGAACTGCGCCTCGATGAACTATTGCAGGAACTGCACATCACCCATCTGCGCGACAATTCGGCGGTCAGCCTGTCCGGCGGCGAGCGGCGGCGCGTGGAAATTGCCCGCTGCTTGGCCAGCGGTCCGCGCTTCATCCTGCTGGATGAACCCTTCGCCGGCATCGACCCGATTGCAGTGATCGATATCCAGAAAATCATCCGCTTCCTCAAGGAACAAGGCATAGGAGTGCTGATTACCGACCATAACGTGCGCGAAACGCTCGGCATTTGCGACCGTGCTTATATTGTCAACGACGGCCGCGTAATGGCGGCCGGGCGGCCCGACGAAATCATCGCCAACGAAAGCGTGCGCGAGGTTTACCTCGGCAAGGATTTCCGGCTGTAAGCATCGACCATGAAGCAATCATTACAACTTCGCCTTTCGCAGCACCTGGCGCTCACCCCGCAGCTGCAGCAGTCCATCCGCCTGCTGCAGCTGTCTTCGCTGGAACTGGGGCAGGAACTGGAGCAGATGCTGCAGGAAAACCCGCTGCTGGAACGGGGCAGCGAAGAAGATGCGGTGACGCCGAACTATACCGGCACCGACAGCCAGACCGTCGATACCGAGGTCGGCGCTCCGGCTGAAACCCCGGAATCGCCGGACTCGGCCGAAACGGATTTCAGTTCGGTGGAAAGCGAACGCTGGGACAAGGTTTCCAGCGGCAACGCCAGCAGCGACGACGATAACGAGTACCTGTTCCAGGAGCCGGACGCGCCCACGCTGCGCGAGCACCTGCTGGAGCAATTGCGCATGATGCCGCTGTCCGAACATGATCAGGCGCTGGCCGCGCTGCTGGTGGATGCGATCAACGAAGACGGCTATCTGGATCAGCCGCTGGAAGAACTGGCGGAGATGCTGCCCGCCGAACTGGAAATCGACCTGCTGGAGCTGCAAACGGCGCTCAAGCTGGTCCAGCATCTCGACCCGCTCGGCGTGGGGGCGCGCAATCTGGCCGAATGCCTGGAGTTGCAGTTGCTCGCACAGCCCGAGGATACTCCGCAGCGGGATATGGGGCTGCTCATCGTGCGCAACCATTTACCGCTGCTGGCGACGCGCGACTATGCACGCCTGAAAAAAAACCTGCGCTGCGATGACGAAACCCTGCGCGCGGCACAGCTGCTCATCACCCGGCTAGACCCCCGCCCCGGCTCCGCTTTTACCCGCATCGAAGCCGACCACTACGTGCAGCCGGAAGTGGTGGTGAAAAAAGTCAAAGGCATGTGGCTTGCCAGCCTGAATGGCGAGGCCGTGCCCAAATTGCGCATCAACCGCATGTATGCGGACATTCTCACCCGCAACCGCGACAGTTCCAGCCAGTACCTGTCCACGCAAATGCAGGAGGCGAAATGGTTCATCAAGAACATCCAGCAGCGCTTTGCCACGATATTGCGCGTGTCCCAGGCGATCGTCGACCGCCAGCGCAACTTCTTCGAGCATGGCGACGTGGCAATGCGTCCCATGGTGCTGCGCGAAATCGCCGACGAGCTTGGCCTGCATGAATCGACCATTTCGCGGGTGACTACCCGCAAGTACATGCTTACACCGAGCGGTGTTTATGAACTCAAATATTTCTTCGGCAGCCATGTCGCTACCGAATCCGGCGGCGCCTGTTCGGCCACCGCCATACGCGCATTAATCAAGCAATTCGTTGCTGCGGAGGAGCCGCGCAAGCCGCTCTCCGACAACCAGATTGCCGACATTCTTGGACAGCAGGGTATCGTCGTGGCACGCCGCACTATCGCCAAATACCGCGAATCTTTGCAGATACCCGCTGCCAATCAACGCAAGACCATCTAGAGGAGAGCATCATCATGAACCTGAACCTGACCGGACATCATCTCGAAATCACTCCGCCGCTGCGCGATTACGTCCAGTCCAAACTGGAGCGCATCACCAATCATTTCGACCATGTGATCGACGTCAAGGTCACCCTGACCGTGGAAAAGCTGGCGCAGAAAGCCGAAGCCACCATCCATGTTCCCGGCAGCGACCTGCATGCGGAATGCAGCAACGGCGACATGTATAGCGCGATCGATTTGCTGGCGGACAAGCTGGATCGTCAGGTGCTGAAGTTCAAGGAAAAAATTTCCGACCACCACCGCTCCAATGGCGGCGTCAAGCACCAGAACGCCGAATAAGGTTAAAAAAACCATAACAGCATTCAACCGCAGATAAATGCCGATGAACGCAGATAAAACAGATTATTCAGACAATCACTATCCTTTTTTGCATGCATCTTACGCTGTGCTGCGAATAGTAAATCGATTGCTGAGCCATCGGCATTTATCTGCGTTCATCGGCGGTTAACCTTCTTACATGGCCCAGATCACCGTTGCCGAGCTTTACCGCGATACCCGCCGCAAGCTGCGGCTGACGTGGGTTGCCGGCAAGGAAGGCGGCGGCAATTTGCTCACCAGCGAAGCCGTTACCAAGCCTTCGCTGGCGCTGATCGGGCATCTGAATTTCGTGCATCCCAACCGGGTGCAGGTCTTGGGCTGCGCCGAAATGGATTATTTGCGCAGCCTGGACGATGACGGACTGAAATTCGCCATCGCCAACCTGTTTTCCACCGACCTGGCCGCAGTCGTCGTAGCCAATGGCGAAGTGGCGCCCCAAGTGTTGCTGGATACTGCCGACCACTCGAGAACCCCGCTGTTCACGTCACCCGAGCAGAGCCCGCGCCTGATGGACGTGCTGAGCCATTTCCTGGCCCAGGCGGTGGCGGAATCGACCAGTTCCCACGGCGTGTTTCTGGAAGTGCAGGGTTTCGGCGTGCTGATCAAGGGCGAAGCCGCTATCGGCAAAAGCGAACTCGCGCTGGAACTCATTACGCGCGGCCACCGTCTGGTGGCGGACGACGTCACCGATTTCTATCGCGTTTCGCCGGAGCGCCTGGAAGGCCGCTGCCCGCTACTGCTGCAGGATTTTCTGGAAGTGCGGGGCTTAGGCGTGCTGAACGTGCGCGCGCTGTTCGGCGACAACGCGATCAAGCCCACCAAGCCGCTGGACCTGATCGTGCAGCTGGAAATGGCGGAAAATTTTGCCACGCACCAGGTCGACCGGCTCAAGATCAAGGCGCAGAGCGAAACCATCCTCGGCGTCAAAATCCCTAAAGTAACGCTGCCGGTCGCTGCCGGTCGCAACCTTGCGGTGCTGGTCGAAGTCGCGGTACGCAACCACATCCTGCTGCTGCGCGGCGTCAACAGCTCACGCCAGTTCTTGCAGCGCCAGAACCGCGAAATCCGGCGCAATATGTCGCACGATGACAGGAACTAGCCAGCGATGCACCTGGTAATCGTCACCGGCCTGTCGGGCTCCGGCAAAAGCATCGTGCTGAAGGCGCTGGAAGACAGCGGCTATTACTGCGTCGACAACCTGCCCGCACAGATGCTGACCCCGGTGGTAGAGCATCTGGACCAAGCCGGCCAGCAACTGGTCGCCGTCAGCGTGGATACGCGCAGCGCCAGGCTGGAAGAGCTACCGGGGCACATCCGCGGACTCAGGTCGCGCGGCGCCGAGCTACAACTGCTGTTTCTCGAATCAAATACCGAAACCCTGGTCAAACGTTTCAGCGAGACCAGGCGCCGCCATCCCTTGTCAGGCGGCGAGCGTACGCTGGCGGAAAGCATCCATGCGGAACGCGCGTTGATGACGGAACTCGCCGATCTTGGTCACCGTATCGATACCAGCGAACTGGCGGCAAATACGTTGCGCTCGTGGGTCAAGGATTTCGCCGCGCTCGACCACAGCGGGTTGACGCTGTTATTCGAATCCTTCGGCTTCAAGCATGGGCTTCCGCTGGATGCCGATTTCGTCTACGACGTACGCTGTCTGCCCAATCCACATTATGATCCCATGCTGCGCCCGCTTACCGGCCATGACCCGGCAGTAAAAAAATTCCTCGAGAGCCAGACGGCAGTGGCAGAAATGCTGGCAGACATTCGCGGCTACATCGAAAAATGGCTGCCGTGTTTCGTGCGGGATAACCGCAGCTATTTGACCATCGCCATCGGCTGCACCGGCGGGCAACACCGCTCGGTGTATTTTGTCGAGCATTTGGCGCAATACTTTCGCGCACAACAACGGGTGCTGGTGAGGCACCGCGAACTGGCTTGAGCAACATGGGACCGTCTACTATAGGGAGCTCGGGGAAAAGAAAAGGATGGCATTGCTCAGCCTGTTCCCCGGAGTGCAAAAGGATTTCTGAATCATGATTGGAATACTGGTAATCGCTCATGGAACGCTAGGCGACAGCCTCATTCACTGTGCCACCCATGTGCTGGGTAAACGCCCGCCGCTGCTCAAGCAGCTGGGCGTATCGGTGCATGACGATCCGGTCGAGCTGCTGCCGCAGGCGCGCGCGCTGGTCAACGAACTGAACGAGGAGGACGGCGGCGGCGTGCTGGTGCTGTCCGACATTTACGGCGCCACGCCGTGCAATATCGCCTGCCGGCTGATGGAGCCCGGCCGTGTCGAGGGCCTTTCCGGCGTCAATCTGCCGATGCTGGTAAGGGCTATTTCCTATCGTAACGAACCACTGGAAGCCCTTGTGGAGAAAGCCATTGCCGGCGGCACCGGAGGGATTCTTCATATTACCCGGGAGATGTGTAAAACATGATTCGGCAGGAAATTGAAATCGTCAACAAACTGGGCTTGCATGCCCGCGCCTCCACCAAGCTCACGCAAGTGGCCGGACAGTTCGACAGCCAGCTATGGATAGAGCGCGGCACCCGGCGCGTCAATGCCAAAAGCATCATGGGCGTGATGATGCTGGCCGCCAGCAAAGGCAGCAAAATTACGCTGGAAGCCAGCGGCGACGATGAAACCGCAGCCATGAGCCAGCTGGTGGAGCTCATCAACAACAAGTTCGGGGAAGGCGAATGAGCCTGGGCAGCCGCATTTCGATGAGTGTTACCCGTTTTAAACGGTTGCGCTTCATGAGTTTCACCATTACATGGAGTAAAGCTTTATGAGCTTTACCATGCACGGCGTCGGCGTATCATCAGGCGTGGCGATAGGCCATGCTCATCTGGTGTCGCACGCGCTGCTGGAAGTCGCGCATTACGTGGTGCCGGACGAATTGCTCAAGGCCGAGGTCGCGCGTTTTGCGCACGCGATCAAAACCGTGCGCCACGACCTCGACAGCATCCGCAGCCATCTGCCGGCCAATGCGCCGGCAGAAATGGGCGCCTTCATCAGCACCCATTTGATGATCCTCTCCGACCGCGCATTGTCGGAGTCGCCCAAGGACATCATCCTCAGTGAAAACTGCAACGCCGAATGGGCGCTCAAGCTGCAAATGGACGACCTGGTCGCGCAGTTCGACGAGATCGAGGACACCTATCTGCGCGAACGCAAATTCGACGTGGTGCAGGTGGTCGAGCGCGTCATCAAGGTCCTGCTGGGACATCCCGGCCAAGCCGCGCTGGCGCGGCAGGAACAAAGCATCATACTGGTGGCGCACGACCTGTCGCCGGCGGATGCGATCCAGTTCAAGCAGCACCAGTTCGCCGCATTCATCACTGACGTCGGCGGCGCTACCTCGCACACTGCGATTCTGGCGCGCAGCCTGAATATTCCCTCTATCGTCGCGCTGCACCATGCACGCGACCTGATACAAAACGGCGAACTGATCATCGTCGACGGGCACCAGGGCGTCGTCATCGTCGCTCCGGACAAGGACACGCTGGCCGAATACCGGCTGCACCAGGAACAGTGGGAGCTGGAGCAGCAGAAGCTGAAGCGGCTCAAGCAGACCAAGGCGGTGACACTGGACGGCACCGTGATCGACCTGCACGCCAATATCGAAATCCCCGGCGATGTCACGCAATTGAAAGCGGTAGGCGCAACCGGCGTCGGTCTGTACCGTACCGAATTCCTGTTCATGAACCGTAGCGAATGGCCGGCAGAAGACGAACAGTTTGAGGCCTACCGCAAGGTGGCGGAAACGATGAAAGGCTTGCCGGTGACGATACGCACGCTGGACATCGGCGCCGACAAGCAGGTCGACCCCGATGGCACCCGCACCTGCGCCAATCCAGCGTTGGGCTTGCGCGCGATTCGCCTGTGCCTGGCCGAGCCGCAGCTATTCCATACCCAGCTGCGTGCGATTCTGCGCGCTTCGCATTACGGCAAGGTAAAAATCCTGATCCCGATGTTGTGCAACCAGGCCGAGCTGCGCCAGACGCTGCATTTGATCGACCGCGCCAAGCAGAGCCTGCGCGATGACGCCCTTCCTTTCGACGAGCTGGTGCCGGTGGGCGGCATGATCGAAATCCCCGCCGCGGCACTGGCGGCGGAAACTTTCGCGCGCCGACTGGATTTTCTTTCGATCGGCACCAACGACCTGATCCAATACACGCTGGCGATCGACCGCACCGACGATACCGTGGCGCATCTCTACCAGCCGCTGCATCCCGCCGTACTGCAGCTGATCGAAATGACCATACGCGCCGCCAACAAGGCCGGAAAACCGGTGTCGGTGTGCGGCGAAATGGCCGGCGATGCCCGGCTGACGAGGTTGCTGCTGGGATTCGGCTTACGCCAGTTTTCAATGCACCCGGCCAACATTCTCGCCGTCAAGCGCCAGGTGCTGCAAACCAGCCTGCCCCGGCTGGGCATCATGGTGCGCAAGATCCTGGGCAGCACCGATGCCGAAAATATCGAACCGCTACTGGTCAAGCTCAATGCCTGACACCGGGTGCTTTATTCGGCCTGGCGTTCAGCCTCCTGTTTCTGCTGCTCGGCCTGCTGGTTCACGGTTTGCTCGACGCCTTTAGCCTTGTCCAGCGCCTCGCGCTGGGGTGCGAACAGTTTGGCAGGCGGCGGGGCTGCTGCCTGCCGGCTTTCACCGCAACCGGCGAGCAGTACCGCCAGCGCGATTAAACAGGACGATAATTTCATGATGTTCTCCTTTAGTTCAAGACTCTTGCCGCCATTCTAACCACCTTTCATGCAGAATTTCGCCCGCAAGCTGATCGCCTGGCAACAGACTCACGGCCGCCATACGCTGCCCTGGCAAAACACGCGCGACCCTTATGCCATCTGGGTGTCGGAAATCATGCTGCAACAAACGCAGGTGAGCGCCGTCATCCCTTATTACCAGCGCTTCATGGCGCGCTTCCCCGACATTGCCAATCTCGCCGCGGCGGACCAGGATGCAGTGCTGCAGCATTGGAGCGGCCTAGGCTACTACTCGCGCGCGCGCAACCTGCATAGGGCGGCGCAGCTGGTGGTGGAACTGCATCGCGGGCAGTTTCCGCAGAGCGTCGATGCGGTTCAAGCCCTGCCCGGCATCGGCCGCTCCACCGCCGCCGCCATCGCCGTGTTTGCGTTCGGCCAGCAGCAAGCCATCCTCGACGGCAACGTCAAGCGCGTGCTCACCCGCTGTTTCGGCATAGAAGGCTGGCCGGATCGGCCCACGGTGCAGAAGCGGCTGTGGGCGCTGGCGGAATCCTTGCTGCCGGGCTGCGCCATCGAAGCCTACACCCAAGGTTTGATGGACCTGGGTGCCACGCTGTGCACCCGCACCCGGCCGAACTGCGGCGACTGCCCATTGCGCGAAGATTGCGTGGCGCTGCGCGACGACCGCACCGACGCATTGCCCACACCCAAGCCGCGCAAGGCACTGCCCGAAAAGCAAACCGTGATGCTGCTGTTACTCAACGGCAACCAGATCCTGCTGGAAAAACGCCCCCCTAGCGGCATCTGGGGCGGCTTGTGGAGCCTGCCGGAAACCGCCGCCATCGAAGATGCGCAGCTAACCGCAAGACAGGCGTTCGGGCTGGAAACGCAAGCATTGCCGCCATTGCCGATGTTTACCCACACCTTCACCCACTTCCGCCTCCACATCACGCCGCAGCCGTTGCGCGTCATCAAGCAACTGCCCGAGGCGCGCCAGGCCGGTCTGGTGTGGCTGGACAGGGAAGACGCACTCGGCTCGGCACTGCCGACCGCCGTCAGAAACCTGCTGCAACGGCTGCGACCCTGATCGATGCTGCCCGCTTTTTTAATTGTGCAAAATGATATAGAGTTTGAATCAGGTTGCGAATGTTGCTGTATGGCTATTACTGTGGAGATACACCATGGATAATAAATACGGTTTAGGCAGTACCAAAGTCGCGCATGCGCATCACGAAGCCAAGGAGAAAACCCTGGCCAAGCCGGCGATGATTTGCCGTTTTTGCGGCAACGACCATCTCACGCTCTGCCCGACGATGAACGATCATTTCTGCAAGGACTGCGGGCAATATCAGTGCGATATCCCGGCGGGATATTCGACCGGCCGCAATGCCGATTACTGAGCGCCCATAACAAAAAAGGGCAGCTCCAGGCCGCCCTTTCCCGCCCCGGCTTGCGCCGGAATTGCCGCTGACTGATTACTTCTGATCCCAGCTATCTTCCCACATGCAGTGCTTGATGGTATCGCGGTTCTTGATCAGTTCCTCAATGGAGGGCTCGTCGTTCAGCGCGCGCTTGATCGCCAGTTTGGTGGCTTCGTAGTTGTTCTTGTACATGTCAGCCTTGTCCAGGTTGGCTTCCTTGGCGCAACCCGGGTCGATCCACACCAGGCTGATGATGCAGAGATCATTGGCCTGGTCACGCGGGATGATGCCCTCGATCACGCAGTCCAGCACGGCGTCGGCGGTAGCGGCTTGCACCACGCCTCCGAACAGCTCGATATTGGCGGAATCCTTCAACGTCACCTTGGGCACCATCATGGTTGCCGGGCGGACCAATTGGTTGATGTCGCGCACGGCGAACATCGCGGTATGGCCCTTGCTTTGCGCCATCATGTTGGCAAAAGCCTGGCCGACGGGGCCGTCTACGGCGCCGATGAGGATTTCCGGCATGGCTGCCGTGACGTCTTTGCCGGGGCTGAATACGGTGGCTTCGCCGGCCTTGAAAATGATCTTGCTGGTCATGGTAGGGTCCTTAAGTCGTTCGATGAAAGCGTGAATTTTATAGAAGGGGGCGGGTTCGGGCAAATTGCCCGGTTAATCGGGCCGGCAGCTCAGGCTCAGATCCCGGCGCACGCCACCTCGGCCACCACCGGCGCATGGTCAGAAGGCCGTTCCAGTTTGCGCGGCGCGGTATCTATCCAGCAGGCCGTGCATTGCTGCGCCAGCGGCGACGACAGCAGGATGTGGTCGATACGCAAGCCCATGTTGCGGCGGAACGCGGCCATGCGATAGTCCCACCAGCTGAAGCTGTTTTCCTTTTGTTCGAACAGGCGGAAGGCATCGTGCATCCCCAGTCCGATCAGCCCGGCATAGGCTGCGCGCTCGGCCGGGCTACACAATACCTGGCCTTCCCACGCTTTGGGGTCGTGCACGTCGCGATCCTCCGGGGCAATATTGTAATCGCCCAGCAAGGCCAGCCTGGGGTATTTCACCAGTTCCGCCCGCAGCCAGTCGGTCAGCGCTTGCAGCCAGCGCAGCTTGTACTGGTACTTGTCGGAATCCAGGCTCTGTCCATTGGGAACATACACGCATACCACTCTTACATCATTTACCGTCGCCGCCAGCACGCGCTGCTGCACGTCGTCGAAGCCGGGGATGCCGACCTGCGCTTCCGTGCCGGGGGCCTTGCTGAGAATGGCGACGCCGTTATAGGTTTTCTGGCCGGCGAACAACGCTGCGTACCCCGCCGCCTGCAATGCCGGTACCGGAAAATCCTTGTCTTCCTGCTTGGTTTCCTGCAGACACAGCACATCCGGCTGGTTGGCCGCCAGCCAATCCAGCACATGCGGCAGCCGCACCTTGAGCGAGTTGACGTTCCAGGCAGCCAGCTTCATTGCGGATTATTTTCCGGCACGGTATCGACGGCAGGTACCTGCTCCTTGGGCTGCTGCTTGACCGCCATGCTCACGCCGGGCTTGAGATAAGGGTTGCTCTTGGCATAGCCGGCCAAATCCAGCTCCCTGTTCCAGCGGTTCTCTTCAAAACCGATAATGGGAGCGGTGTTGCCGAACATCAACGCAGGCACGTCCAGCTTGCCTGTGAGTTTTTGCAGTTCGATCTTATCCTTATCCGTGCCTTTCAACGCGTAAGGCACACCTCTTTTATCGAGAAACGCTTCCGCCTTTTTACAGGCTTCGCCGCAATCTCCAAAGGAATAGAGCGTAATCGGGTATTTTTTTGCCGCGGTGCGCGATTCGTCCGGCAGCGTAACCGCCGTCTTTTCAGCCGCCAGCGTATTGGCCGTGCTTTTGAGCTTCTTCAGATTCTTCGCTCCGGGAGGCGGCATCTGGTCGCTGTAGCGGGTGATGCCGTTGCCGTCCTGCCATTTGTACAGGTCGCCGGCCCAAGCCGGAACGGCCGCCAGCAGAGCCCATATCAAGGCGAATCTCATACCGTCGTCTCCACCATGCCGCTGTGGCGCAGCAAAGCATCCAGCGTCGGCTCCCTGCCCCTGAATGCGACGAAGGATTCCAGCGCCGGGCGCGAGCCCCCCTGGGCCAGGATTTCGCTCCAGAAGCGTCGGCCGGTTTCCTCGCTCAGCACGCCGTTTTCCTCGAACAGGCTGTAGGCGTCCGCCGACAGCACTTCCGCCCACTTGTAGCTGTAGTAGCCCGCCGCATAACCGCCGGCGAAAATGTGCGTGAAGTTGTTGGGGAAGCGGTTGTAACCGGGCGGGAACACCACCGCGACTTCCTTGCGCACCTCAAGCAGCAAATCCAGCGCGGTCTTGCTGCCCAGCGGGTCGAATTCGCCATGCAATCGCATATCGAACAGCGAAAACTCGATCTGGCGCAGGGTTTGCAGACCGGCCTGGAAGTTCTTCGCAGCGACCATCTTATCGTACAACTGCTCAGGCAGCGGCTCGCCGCTATCGACATGCGCCGTCATATGCCGCAGCACATCCCATTCCCAGCAAAAATTTTCCATGAACTGGCTGGGCAGTTCGACCGCGTCCCACTCCACGCCCTTGATGCCGGAAACGCCGTATTCCTCGACGCGAGTCAGCAGATGGTGCAGGCCGTGGCCGGTTTCGTGGAACAGCGTGATCACTTCGTCGTGCGTGAACAGCGCGGGCTTGCCGCCCACCGGCGCGGAGAAATTGCAGGTCAGGAAAGCCACCGGCGTCTCGATGCCGTGCGCCTTTCTGCGCCGGGTAATGGCTTCGTCCATCCAGGCGCCGCCGCGCTTCTTGTCGCGGGCGTAGAGATCGAGGTAGAACTGGCCGACAAGCGCGCCGTCGCGGTCAACGATCTCAAAGAAGCCGACGTCGGCGTGCCACACCGGCGCCTCGGCCTTGCGCACCTCTACGCCGTACAGCGAGCTGATCACGCGGAACAGCCCTTGCAGCACCTGCGGCTCGGGGAAATACTGC
>NZ_DASXVH010000012.1:0-1554 GCF_036504375.1 Novimethylophilus sp. | reverse complement strand
TGCCGGTTATCGATCACGAAGGCTGGCGCTGCGTCGGTGTGATCCGTCTGCACGACATTTACCAGGCCGGCCGCCCACCGCGCATTATCTGATTCACACTACACCAGTTGCGTTAAGGGTCTGAATAGTGATACACCCTCTAGAGAATGTACGCGCTTACTTTCCTAGCCGCCCCGTCACGCCTGCTGTCCCTCACCGGCGTCGATGTGTTGATCATTGCCATTTACTTCGCCGCCGTCATCGGAATCGGGTTCTTCCTGAAAGCCCGCACTACGACCGGCGATGATTTCTTTCTGGCAGGCCGCGAAATGACGGCCTGGATTGCCGGCCTCAGTTTCGTGGCTGCCAATCTGGGCTCTCTCGAATTGATGGGCTGGGCCGCTGCCGCCTATCAGTACGGAATCCTCGCTGCGCATTGGTACTGGATCGGCGCGATTCCCGCCATGCTTTTTCTGGGCGTCGTAATGATGCCGTTCTATTACATATCGAAAACGCATTCGGTGCCGGGCTATCTGCAACTGCGTTTCGGCGAACCGTCGCGCGCGCTTTCGGCAATCAGCTTCGGCCTGATGACGCTGCTGATGAGCGGCATCAATATGTACTCCATGGCACTCGTCATGAAAGTGGTGCTTGGCTGGGACATTCACTTTAGCATCTGGGTCTCATCGCTGACGGTGGCTGCGTACGTGTTCCTCGGCGGACTGCTTTCAGCAATTTTCAATGAGGTCTTGCAGTTTGTGCTGATTTGGATGGGTGCGATGTTGATTCCGCTGCTCGGTCTGTACGAAACCGGCGGTTGGAATGGTATGGTCGCGCGTATCGCCAAGAATTTTCCAGGTCAGGATTACACGCATCTCTGGAGCGGTCTCGGATCCTTCACCGGCAATCCGATGGGTATTCATTGGACCGGCATCGTGCTCGGACTCGGTTGGGTAATCTCATTCGGCTACTGGACCACGGACTTCCTCGTCGTACAGCGCGTACTCGCGGCTAAAGATCTGCGGGCGGCCAAGATGGCTCCAATCATCGGCGCTTCCTTCAAGATGATGGTGCCGTTTATTGTGATTCTTCCTGGCCTGCTCGGACTGGCGTTGCTTCCGATGCCTCTCGTTGGTGAGGGTGCGGCAGTGGCCCATGGAGGGCACAGCTATAACGAAGTGCTGCCGCTGATGCTGGCGCGCTACTGCGGTCCCGGTCTGCTGGGTCTCGGTATCACGGCTCTGATTGCCGGCTTCATGTCCGGTATGGCCGGCAACGTCAGCGCGTTCACGACGGTCTGGACCTACGACATCTACCGCGCCTTCATCAAGAAAAACGGCACTGACGCGCACTACCTGACGATGGGTCGGTGGTCCACTGTAGTCGGCGTGCTGGTGAGCATCGGTACGGCCTACCTCGTGATGCAGTTCCTCAGCATTATGGATTATGTGCAGGCGCTCTTCAGCTTCTTCATCGCGCCGCTGTTTGGCACGGTCGTGCTGGGCATGCTTTGGAAGCGCGCGACTTCCGCGGGCGGGTTCTGGGGACTTCTGGCGGGAACCAGTTCCTCAATTG
>NZ_DASXVH010000011.1:0-16104 GCF_036504375.1 Novimethylophilus sp. | reverse complement strand
GCCCTGCTTGATGCTTTCGGTAAACCTGTCCCAGCCGGACTTCTCCGGTTGCCTGCCCGGCTCCTGCTTGGGAGGAGCGGCGGCGCCAGCCGGGTGATCGACGTTGCCGGATACGACCCTGGGTTTGTTCGGCTGCGGCTGGGCCTTGCGTTTTATATTTTTTTCGCTGTCAGCAGCTGCGTCTGTTTTAGCCGCCGGATTCTCGGCCTTCGCCTTGGCTTTATTAGCCGACGACCCAACAGTAGATACCGGGACTATCCTATCCGTGCCGGCCTGCACCGGAACCGCGCCCGGCAGAGCAGCGTCAAGCGTTTTCCCGGCCTGAGGCTGCGACTTTCCCGACAGCATCGCAACCGTCAGCACCACCGCCGCAACGGCAACGCCGGCGCCGATAGCAACTTTCTTTCCGAGCGTCATTCCATGCTTGGGCGTAGCGCTGGCAGCTTCGTTATGGGCAATGCCTGCCGCATGGGTCGGGTCGCCGGGAGCGCGTATTGCGTAAACCTCGTGCTCCCTGACGTGCTTGTCGTGCTTGACCCCGGAATAGGCGAACATCTGGGTGATTTCATTGGTCAGCCGCGAAACGACTTCGTAATAAGAGCGCGACACCAGGATCTGGTTGGGCTCGGCGAAGCTCATCACGCGCTGCGCGACATTGATGCCGTCGCCGATGATGTTGAGGTGATTATTGATGTCCTTGACCACCCGCACCGGCCCGAGATTGATGCCGATCCGCACGCTCAGCGGCATATCCGGATGCTCCTGGTTGCACTTGAGAATGCCGTCGCGAATCGTCAGCGAAACGAACAGCGCCTCTTCCGGGGCCCCCAACAGCGTAATGGCTGCGCCATCGCCGGTGTCGAGAATGATGCGGTCATTCTGGGCAACATCCTTGATCGCATCGCCGATCAGATGATTGAAGCGATTTTTGTACTCGATCTGTTCGGATACCGGCTGCTGCGAATATCCGACGATATCGAGAAAAATAACGCTGCAAATCGATGTCCTGTTCAGTCGTTCGCTCATGTCCCGATCCGGCAATGCCAGAGTTGAAGCATCCCATTAAACAACAAAAATCCATTACCGGGAAATACTCATTGCGTCATCCGCAACGCGACCGCTTCGGCCACCTTGATGCCGTCTACCGCAGCGGACAGGATACCCCCGGCATATCCCGCGCCTTCGCCTGCCGGATACAAACCCCGCACGTTCAGACTCTGGAAATCGTCGTCGTTGCGTGTGATACGCACGGGGGACGAAGTACGGGTTTCCACGCCGGTCAGCACGGCATCCTGCATTGCGAATCCCTTGATCTGCTTGTCGAAGGCCGGCAGCGCCTCGCGTATGGCCTCGATGGCATAGTCGGGCAGGCTGGTCGCGAGGTCGCACAAATGCACGCCCGGTGCATAAGACGGGATCACCTCTCCCAGCTTTGTCGAAGGCCGACCAGCGATAAAATCGCCGACCAGCTGGCCGGGAGCCTCATAGGTGCCGCCGCCCAGCTCGAACGCCCGCGACTCCCACTTGCGCTGGAATTCGATCCCGGCCAGAGGATGGCCGGGGTAATCGGCCTCGGGCGTGATGCCGACCACGATGCCGCTGTTGGCGTTGCGCTCGTTGCGCGAATACTGGCTCATGCCGTTGGTGACCACGCGGCCCGGTTCCGAAGTCGCCGCCACCACGGTGCCGCCGGGGCACATGCAAAAGCTGTACACCGAGCGCCCGTTGTTGCAATGGTGCACCAGCTTGTAGTCCGCCGCGCCCAGCAGGGGGTTACCGGCGTTGGGGCCGAGACGGCAGCGGTCTATCATGGCCTGCGGGTGCTCGATGCGGAAACCGATCGAGAACGGCTTGGCCTCGACATGCACGCCGCGATCAAAGAGCATCCGAAAGGTGTCGCGCGCGCTGTGGCCGACCGCCAGCACGACGTGGCCGCTCGCCAGGTATTCGCCGCCGGCAAGCCTCACGCCGCGCACCTGGCCTTGGTCGATGTCGATATCCTCCACCTTGCTCTGGAAGCGGATTTCTCCGCCCAGCGCTTCGATGGCCGCACGGATCTGCTCCACCACGCCGACCAATCTGAAGGTGCCGATATGCGGCCTGCCGACGTAGAGGATTTCTTCCGGCGCGCCAGCTTTTATGAATTCGGTGATCACCTTGCGGCCGAGATGGCGCGGGTCCTTGATCTGGCTGTAGAGCTTGCCGTCGGAGAACGTGCCCGCGCCGCCTTCGCCGAACTGCACGTTGGATTCCGGGTGCAGTTTATTGTTGCGCCACAGGTCCCAGGTATCCCTGGTACGCTCGCGCACCGATTTGCCGCGCTCCAGGATGATGGGGCGAAACCCCATCTGCGCCAGGAGCAGCCCGGCGAACATGCCGCACGGCCCGGTGCCGATGACGATGGGGCGTTCCTTCAGCCCCGCTGGCGCCCGTGCGACGAACTTGTAGTCCATATCCGGCGCAGGCGCGATATGCTTGTCGCTCTTCAGCCGCTTGAGCAGCGCCGCTTCGTTCTTCACCTCGACATCGACGCTGTAGATGAACAGGATCGCGTCTTTTTTGCGGGCATCGACGCTGCGCTTGAATATCGCGTAACTCGTCAGTTCCTCGGCGGCAATGCCGAGCCGCTTGAGAATTGCCGCCCGCAAGGCGCTTTCCTGGTGGGCGATAGGAAGCTTGAGATCGGTGATGCGCAACATGCTGGGCAGTCTGTTATGTAATGAACGCGCATTTTACCTTTTGACCAGAAGACTCAACATCATTAAATACATAGCCACGAAATTCATGATTTGTTTAAGATACGGGATTGCTGGAACACGTCGCATCTAACCAGAAACAATTTAGGCATAAAAGCATGAGTAACCCCGTTTTTCTCACCAGGGTCGTGTTGCGTAACTACAAGAGTATCGCTTCTTGTGATGTACGTCTGGGGCCACTTACCTATCTGGTTGGCACCAATGGTTCAGGCAAAAGCAATTTTCTCGATGCTTTGCATTTGGTGCGGGATGCGCTATCAGGCTCACTCGATAATGCGCTGAATGACCGGAGCGGATTAGCCGAAGTAAGACGGCGCTCTAGTGGACATCCCACTCATTTCGGCATTCGCCTGGAATTCAGGCTGCGTAGCGGCCAGATCGGCCACTACGCCTTCAACGTAGGAGCATTATCCAGCCGCGGTTACGAAGTACAAACTGAAGAATGTGTTATTGAGGGTATAGGCAAAGGTCCTTTTTTCCGTCTCGAACGTGGCCAACTGAAAGCAAGCAGCGAGTCAAGCTTCCCCGCTGTTACTTCAGATCGTCTGGCATTGGTCAGCGCCTCCGGACTAGCTGCTTTTCGCCCAGTGTTCGACGCACTCACTGGAATGGGTTTCTACAATCTCAACCCGAAACTGATACGCGAACTGCAAAAGCCGCAAGACGGAAAATTACTTAAACCAGCCGGGGAGAACATTGCCAGTGTCATTGGTCATCTTGAACGCAGCGCCCCAGAAAATTTGCATGTAATTGAGGAATATCTGCAAACAGTGGTACCTACCGTACATGGCGTGGAACGCAAGCAGATTGGCCCGATGGAAACGCTGGAGTTTCGTCAGGCTATGGCAGGAGCAAAGCATCCATGGCGATTCCAGGCACAAAACATGTCAGATGGCACACTACGAGCGCTGGGAGTCCTTACCGCCTTGTTTCAGGGCAATAAGGATTATGTACCGTCGATCATTGGCATTGAAGAGCCGGAAACAGCTCTGCATCCAGCGGCGGCTGGTGCATTACGTGAAGCTTTGACAAGAGCGTCCGGGCAAACACAGGTCATTATCACCAGCCATAGTCCAGATTTGCTGGACGATAGAAATTTGCCCACGGAAGCATTACTTGCCGTAGTTTCCAACGCAGGGGAAACACGCATTGCTCCGCTGGATGACGCTTCGCGCACCGTCCTGCGCGAACAATTATTTTCAGCAGGTGAGTTGCTACGCCTCAACCAACTGGCGCCTGACCCCATTGCACTAGCAGAGCAAGATTTGCGACTGCCAGACCTGTTTGGCGAGGTACCATAGTGACCGCTATCGCCAGTATTGTAGAAGGAGATGGCGAAGTCGCCGCATTACCTGTACTGATTCGCCGATTGATGGAATGGCAGAAGCCGGGCCGATATGCGGACATGCCACCGCCGATTCGCGTACACCGCGATCGCTTCCTGAATAAGGACGAAGAATTCCGTCGCCACTTATTGCTGGCAGCCGGAAAATGTGGCGAGAATGGCTGTATCCTCGTGCTGCTAGATGCTGATGATGACTGCCCGGCTACGCGTGGAATAGATATCCTGACACGAGCACAAGCAGTTGTGCCTCACCGGCGGATTTCGGTCGTGCTGGCCAATCGTGAGTATGAGGCATGGTTCATTGCGGCAGCACAATCGTTGCATGGGCATCGAGGTTTTGAATTCAACGCAGCGGAGGCCATCAACGCCGAACTCCCGCGCAATGCCAAAGGATGGCTTGGCGAGAGAATGTCCTCAAAAGCCTACCGCGAAACTACCGATCAACCTGCCTTTTCCGCTCTCATGGATTTGCAACAAGCATTTAACAACAGCAGATCATTTCGCAAATTGTATGACGAATTGAAAAAACAGATCGTTTGACTCAATAGAAATTTTAAAGTATGCCTATCCAATGGTTCCCCGGTCACATGAATTCCGCCCGCAAAAAAGCGGCCGAAACCATGGAAACCACCGATGTCGTGATCGAAGTGCTGGATGCGCGCCTGCCCGAGGCCAGCCACAATCCGATGATTAACGAACTGCGGCTGTTTCGCCAACGCCCCTGTCTTAAGATTCTCAACAAGGCCGACCTCGCCGATCCCGCCGCCACCCGGGCCTGGCTTGATTTCTACAACCGCCAGCCGGATACGAAAGCGGTCGCGCTGTCATGCAAAAAGCCGGGCGACGCGGCCAAAATTCCCGGCCTGTGCCGCCCGCTGGCGGCGCATCGCGGCACCAATCTCAAGCCGCTGCGGATGATGATCATGGGCATTCCCAACGTCGGCAAATCCACGCTGATCAATGCCCTGCTCAACCGCCGCGTCGCCAAGGTGGGCGACGAGCCCGCGGTCACCAAGAACCAGCAGCGCTTCGACCTCAACGCGCAGATGACGCTGACCGACACGCCGGGCATGATGTGGCCGAAAATCGCCCACGACAGCGACGGCTACATGCTCGCCGCCAGCCACGCGATCGGCACCAATGCGGTGATCGAGGAAGAAGTCGCCACCTATCTGGCCGACCTGCTGCTGCAACGCTACCCTGCCCTGCTCGCGGAGCGCTACAAGTTCCCCATCGAAGGCATGGACGGCACCGCCGTCATCGAAGCCATCGCCAAACGGCGCGGCTATCGCTTGAAAGGCGGCGAACCGGATTTTGAAAAAGCTGCGCTGACGCTGCTGGTGGATTACCGCACCGGCACGCTGGGCCGCATCAGCCTGGAAACGCCGGACAGCCGCAACGCGATGCTGGAGGCCGCTGCACCCGCATCAGCCGCCGGCGAGAACGCGGATACTAATATCGCCTAGCGTCACCACCTGCCCCGCCCATATTTTGGCGGTCTTGCGCAGTTCCTGCTGGCCGTCGACTGCCACCTCGCCGCTGGCGACCAGCGCCTTGCCCGCGCCGCCGCTATCGCATAAGCCAACCAGCTTGAGCAACTGGTTGAGTTCGACAAATTCGCCATTGAGCTGGAATTCGAGTTGCTGCATAAATTTTTAGCGCACCTTAATGGACAAAATTTCGCTCAAGACTGCCGCTCCTGCTTCATGAAAAGCGCAATCAGCTCTCGTACAACCTCCTTATGCGCTTCATTCAGCGAGGCATAATCGTTAAGAACGGATAGATGCGAGGCAGAATAAAGCACTATTGGCTGCTGGGCAGTCAACGCGCGTCCTTCCCTTTCGCCGTATCGCAGCCATTCTGGCGCCACCCCCAGCCAGCGTGCGAGATTCCTGATTTTGTCCTGGGTCGGAATCGCCTCTCCGTGAAACCATTTCCGGGCTGCGTAAGTCGATACCGCAACGTCCGGGAACCGTTTATTGAACTCTCGTGCCAGTTGCGTCGGTGAAGTGATTTCCACCTTGGCATCCTGCAGCGCCTTGATCAGCCGCCGGCTGAATGCCGACTTTTCCGGGATAGCTTTCATGCCCGAAAATTATCACCATTAAATATGACTATCAGTTGTTAAAATAAATTACCGATAGTAACATTTGTCGTATGAAGAAAACCGACCACGATCCTCGGAAACCAGCAGGATTCACGCTTACCGAGCTGGCAGCCATGGTTTTTATGGGTGCCCTGACGACTGTCGGCATCAAGGTCACCATGGTCCGAATGGATCATGCGGTTTCAGCCCTGCTTCCGTATAGGGCATTTCCTGCCCCGATTACCGCCAGCCCATCACCTTCTAGCCCTGTAGAGCATGCCGGATTCCAAACTGCCTAGGATCACATCCATGAAGCATATGCCCAACCTAAAACTGGCGCTCATCCTGACACCGGGTGTTTTTCTACTGCTATCCTGGATACTGGCGCTTGCATCCGGCCCGTTGCTTGCCCGCATGGGCATTTTCAGGCTGGCGCTGTGGGCGGCCTTGATTTCATTCGGCATCGCTTATTCTGTCACCATGTTTTTTGTCGAGCTCGGGTCGCGCGATTAAGATGAGCGCTACCATTATTTTCCGGCAGACTTCCCGGCCGCCTAGGATGAATCCCAAGCTTACCGGGCGATTGCAAGGCGGGGGGGGCGAGGAAGGCGAGATGCAATGAGTTGCCGTTATCGCCAGTTTGGCTATAACCTTGGTGCTACACCCTAGGGCGTGTTCACACTAATTTCGCGGCTGCGACGGGGGCGATTTGGGATGCCATCCGCGAAGCAAGACGCGCAGAAGTGCAAGCCACTTCAAGCGGCTTGCGACAAAGGAGGCCCCCGTCCCGGAGGGTTGCCAAGAGAATGCGCGTCTGCGGCGTTGCAAGGCTGGCGAATGGAACAACCATTCGCTGCGCCTCGCGCCTTGCATCCATCGCATTCTCTTGGCAACGCAGTCGTGAAATTAGTGTGATCACGCCCTAGTAAAAAAACCGCTCGCGCATCTCCTCCAGCCCCAGGCTTTCCAGCACTTCGTTGAGCCGTTCCGCCGGGCGTCTGCGCGGCAGGTTTTTGTCGCCGGCGACAATCAGTTCGTTTTTCATCGAATGCTCCCAGCCCACCAGTTCCGTCACCGCGACCTGATAACCATGCGCTTCGAGTTGCAGGCAGCGCAGCACGTTGGTGAGGTGGCTGCCGAATTCGCGGGTGTGGATGGGGTGGCGCCAGAGTTCGGTCAGGGCGCTTTTACCCAGCGCCTTGCCTTTGTTTTTGCGCAACACTGCCGCCACCTCGGCCTGGCAGCAGGGCACCAGTACGATGAATTTCGCGCGCTTCTCCAGGGCGAAGCGGATGGCGTCGTCGGTGGCCGTGTTGCAGGCATGCAGTGCGGTGACGATATCTATTTTCTCCGGTAACTGGCTGGAGGTGATGGACTCGGCCACCGAGAGATTGAGGAAACTCATCCCGGCAAAGCCCAGCCTGCCAGCCAGTTCACGCGACTTCACGACCAATTCCTCGCGCGTTTCGATGCCGTAAATATGCGATTTATCGTTCAGCGCCTTGAAAAACAGGTCGTAGAGAATGAAACCAAGGTAGGACTTGCCTGCACCGTGATCGACCAGCGCGATGTCGCGGCCGACTTCCTGCAGCAGCGGCTCGATGAACTGGTAGAGGTGGTAAATCTGCTTGAGCTTGCGGCGGCTGTCCTGGTTCATTTTGCCGTCGCGGGTCAGGATGTGCAGTTCCTTCAGCAGTTCCACGGATTGATTGGGGCGGATTTCGTGCATGTCAGGACGGCTCGCGCAACAAATACAGCCCGGCGCACAGCGCGCAGCCGATCGCATACAGCAGCCATGTCTGCGACACGAAATAGGGATACACCATCAGCGCCGCGCCGATCGCCATCGGGCTGGTGCTGCCGGCTTTCTTGCCGTAGCGGTAGGCCGCGTAACCGACGATGCCGAATATCACGGAAGCGAACAGATCCGCGGGACTGGGGAGTTCAAACATCGAGCGTCTATTTCTTCACGCACTCTTCAGTGCCGTAATTGCCGCCCTTGTACTCCGGCTCGTAGTAATACTTGCGGAAACTTAACCGGCCCTGCCTGTTCTTGCCAACGGTGGCGATGCCGGTGCCGTGGTCCTGCGAGCCCGGCTGGTTGAGCGCGAAATGGATCGCCAGCCTGTCGCCATCCGCCGCCGCCTCGCCCGGGTAGACGCCGAAGCCCGGCACTTCCAGCTTGAAATCGTAAGCGCCGTACTGGCCTGTACTTTGGGTCTTGTTGAGTGCCAGCGTTACTGTGCCCTTATACTTGCCCTCGTGCGCATCAATGCCGGTGCAATCGTAAACGCCGCTGTAATCCTGCCCGGTAAATGCCGGCGGCTTGGCCTGCGCCAGGCCGGAAAACATCAAGGCGATCGCTATCGGTAATAGTTTATGCATCGCATGTTCCTGAAAAATTTCCGACATTTTATCCTTAGAAGCCGCTCCACGCGCGATCAAGCTGCGTGCTGACCTATGCGGCCTATCTGGTAGTCAGCGGGCGCATCATCCCGCGGCTCGGCTCGGCCACGTTTACCGTGCCAGCATGCTGGTTGCGAACGCGACTGCCGCAGTGCATTTCATGCTGACACCGCACAGGGCATCGTTGCCGCACCAGCCGGCGCCGGTTTACGGGCTGGCGCTGCTGGTGGCGGTAGTCGCCCACGGTGCTGCCCGCGCTGGCTGCTCAGCGCGGGAATCCGTCGCATCGGCAGGCAGAAAAGCTGAAATTTCCGATCCGGCCACCACAAGTTGATCTGCCGCCGTGGAAAGCGTTTACGCAGCCCGCGTGCTTGAGTAAACTTAAGCCGCTTGCCTATGGCCGATTTCGCTAAACCATGATGGATATTTCACTCCAGGCTTTCCCGGCGACCGGAACACGCTGCAAGGCACGCGCAAGGACATGCGGGAGTGGACAAACTGAGGATCGGCCAATCCTTCGTGACTTTTGGAACAAACCTCGGAACAAACCATGGAATACCGCCGCCTCGGAACCAGCGAACTCGACGTTTCGGCCATCTGCCTGGGCACGATGACCTACGGCCAGCAGAACACCGAAGCCGAAGCTCACGCGCAGCTGGATTACGCGTTTGCGCATGGCATCAACTTTATCGACACCGCCGAGATGTACCCGGTGCCACCACGCGCCGAGACCGTCACGCGCACCGAAACCATCGTCGGCAACTGGCTGAAGCACCAGCCGCGCGACAAGATCATCCTCGGCACCAAGGTCGCCGGCCCGCGGCGCGCCATGAGCTGGATCCGCAACGGCCCGCCAGCGCTGGACCGCGCCAATATCCGCGCGGCGATCGAAGGCTCGCTCGCCCGCCTGCAAACCGACTATATAGACCTCTACCAGCTGCATTGGCCGGAGCGCAACGTGCCGATGTTCGGCCAGTACCAGTTCGACCCCGCGCAGGAAAACAAGGAATGGGTACCAATACGCGAGCAGCTGGAAGCGCTTGAAGAATTGGTAACCGAAGGCAAAATCCGTTATGTCGGCGTTTCCAACGAACAACCCTGGGGCGTGATGGAATTTCTGCGCCTGGCACATGAACACGGCCTGCCGCGCATCGCCTCCATCCAGAACTGCTACAACCTGATCAACCGCGGCTTCGAATTCGGGCTAACGGAAATCACCTACCGCGAAAAAGTCGGGCTGCTGGCCTATTCGCCGCTGGCCTTCGGCCATCTGTCCGGCAAATACCTGGCCAATCCGCAGGCACCGGGGCGGGTCACGCTGTTTCAGGGCTTTGCCCAACGTTATCAAAAGCCTAACGTCCAGCCCGCCACCATGGCCTATGCCGAGCTCGCCCGCAGCCATAACCTCACCCCGGCACAGATGGCGCTGTCGTTCGTCTACCGTCGCTGGTTCGCCGCCAGTACCATCATCGGCGCCACCAGCATGCAGCAACTCAAGGAGAACCTGGGCGCATGGGAAAAACCGCTGCCGGACGACATCCTGAAAGAAATCGAAAACCTGCACCTGCGCTACATGAACCCGGCGCCCTGATGCCGGAAACGATCAAATCGATTATTGAGAGCCGGGCTTCACCTTCAGCAATTTCTCGAACTCATCGGCGGGCAGCGGCCGGGAGAACAGATAGCCTTGCCCATAGTCGCATTTGGCGGCAGTCAGCAGTGCGCGCTGCTTTACCGTTTCTATGCCTTCCGCGATGACCTGTATGCCGAGTTTGTGCGCCATGACGATAATCGCTTCGCACAGCGCCATGTCGTCGGAGTGGGGTTCAAGATTGCGCACAAACGACTGGTCGATCTTGAGGTAGTCGATGTCGAATTTCTTCAGGTAGGACAGTGACGAATAGCCGGTGCCGAAATCGTCGAGCGAGACCTGGATGCCGGCGTCGCGAAATGCCAGCAGCTTGTCGGTGACGACGCTGCTGGCGTCCAGCAGCAAACCCTCGGTAATTTCTACCACGATGCTTTGGCCCGGCAGGCCGAGCTTTTGCAAATGGTCGAACCAGTCGGCGTGGCTCTTGTTTTCGTCATGGAACTGCACCGGCGATTTATTGACGCTGATCTGGAATCCCACATGGTGCGAGGCGCGCCAGCGTTCCACCTGGTCGACCGCCTCATGGAACACCCAATCGCCGATATCGAGAATCATGCCGGTTTCCTCGGCGATGGTGATGAATTCGGCGGGGCCGATCAAGCCCAGCTTGGGATGCTGCCAGCGAATCAGCGCCTCGGCTTTATGGATGACTCCGGTCGCCAGTTCGACGATGGGTTGGTAATAAATCCGGAACTGGCTCTCGGCCAGCGCGCTGCGCAGGTCGGTGGCCAGCCGCATGCGGGCCTGTGCGGCTTCCTGCATCGCCGGGGTAAAATAATTGAAACGGTTGCGGCCGTGATGCTTGGCCGCATACATGGCCTGGTCGGCGTTCTTCAGCAGGGCCTCGACCTCCCCGGCGTCCTCGGGGTACAGGGTAATGCCTATGCTAGCCGAGACATATGCTGTGTCCAGCCCCAGCTGGAACGGCTCGGCCAGTTTGTGCAGTATGCATTGCGAGACGCGCTCCACGCTGCTGGCATCCTCCAGTTCGCCCAGCAGCACGGTGAACTCATCCCCGCCCAGGCGCGCCACGGTGTCGGATTCGCGCACGCAACTGGAGAGGCGTAGCGCCGCCTCCTTCAGCAGGAGATCGCCCATATCGTGCCCCAGCGTGTCGTTGACTTCCTTGAACCGGTCGAGGTCGAGAAACAGCAGTGCCATCGGCAGCCCGGCGCGGTGCGCCTTTTTCATTTCCTGTTCCAGGCGGTCATGGAACATGCGGCGGTTGGGAAGCCCGGTCAGCTGATCGAAGTTGGCCTGATGCCAGATCAACGCTTCGGACTCCTTCTTCTGGGTGATGTCGGAAAACAGCGCAACCCGGCGGTGGACCGAGCCGTCTTCATTGAAAATGGAATTGATGCTCAGCCACTCCGGAAATACCTCGCCATTCTTGCGCCGGTTCCATATCTCGCCGTGCCAATGCCCAGTGGTATTGAGCGAATTCCACATTTCGCGGAAAAAAGCTTCATCCTGGCGACCGGAATTAAGAATTTTCGTGGTTTTCCCCAACGCATCTTCCGGCAGATAGCCCGTCAGCTCGGTAAAAGCGGGGTTGATGCTGATGATGACGCCATCGCCATCGGTTACCATCATCGCCTCGCTGCTGTTCTGGTACACCAGCGAGGCGAGATGCTTGGATTCTTCCGCGATTTTGCGCTCGGTAATATCCTGCAGCACCATGTGGATGAAGCGCCTGCCCTGCTGCTCGATCAGCCGCGCGCTGACTTCCACCGGAAATACGCTGCCGTCCTTGCACTGATGCAGCGTTTCGTAGCGATGGGACGTGGTCCGCATGACACGGTCATGCTCCTGTTCGAATCCGGCGTGCGCACGCGCCGGGCTCAACCGGCTGCAAGGCTGCCCGATCAATTCTTCGCGGCTGTATCCGTAGATCTCCAGCGCACGATTGTTTACCTGCATCAATATGCCGGTTTCATCGGTAATCAGGATGATATCGTTGGCATATTTGGACAAGGCATCGTAGCTGGTCTCCAGCGCCTGCCGTTCCAACACCTCCTGTTTTTGCAACGCGGCGAAATGCTCCTGCTGGCGCTGCCACCACAGCCATACGCCGTAGCCCGAAAGGCTGATAAGCAGCAAGGTAGCCAGCGCGGAAAACAGCCCGAGCCGGTTCACGGCCGCATAGGCTTCGGCCTCGTCTACCTTGACCAGCATCAGCCAGGGCGTACCCGTTATTTCTGCGACGTAGCCCAGCACCGGCTGTTTGCGGTAGTCGTTGACGTTTTCCAGCATGCCGCGCTTGCCGGCGAACGCTTGTGCTGCCGCCTGCGTGTGGTCGCTCAGGGGTTGAATAAACGCCAGCGCGGTATTTTTGCGATGGCGCGACTCGTTCAGGTACAGCACGTTTTTACCGCTACGGCGAAACAGCAACGTTTCGCCGGTCTTGCTCGATGATGACCAATCCTGCATCAACGGATAAAGAAAATACGCGGGGTCGAGCGCGGCATACAGAGCGCCGCCTACCTTTCCGCCCACCATCAACGGCACCATGATGCCTAGCGAAATTCTGCTGGAATTGGGGTCGTGATGAAAATCGACCAGCTGCGGTTCGCCGCGGGCAATGACGTTGCGCGCCGCGGCACCATGTTCCAGCGAGCTGGCATCGGTATTGCCGAAGCGCGGATTGTCCTGCAGGTCGTAGGCTTCGACGGAATTGTAATGATGAATCTGCTTGAATACTTCAAAGCGCTTGAGTATGTCCGGCAGGTTTTCCGCCCCCTTGCCGGTACGCATCCATTCGCTCAGCACCCGCGACGTCTGCGAATCCGTAGCATCGAAAACAAGATCGTTGATGCGTTCCTGCAGCCAGCTTTCGATCTGCTTCGCCTTGAGTTCGCCGTTAGCCGCCAGGGCGCGCTGGGCCTCGTGCCGGATGGAATCGCGCATTGCGGTGAACGCAAACCAGCCACTTGCGCCTATGGCCAAACCCAGCATGACGAAAACCTTCCAGGGGAAGGTGCGGTCATATGAACGAATCTGCGCCGGAGAAATGCCCCGAGGAGACTGGCGGCTGATTAGCTGATACAGCAGCATGCCGGTGAGCAATACGAATGTTGCGCCCTTGTACGTTTGCAGTTCGGTAATCGCGGCTGCATCCGTCAGCATCAACTGCAGCAGGCGGTCGGAAAGCAATATCCAGGCGCCGGCAAAAGCAATATAAATCAGGCTGATGCGCAGCGCGGCTTTGTCTGGCAGATGGATTAATGCTTTCACGCGTCGAGATGCCGGAATGCTACCCGGTTTCGCCCTTGGCGCTTCGCGTCATAAAGCGCTTCGTCAGCCGCGGCGATCAGATCGTTGGCTTGTACGCCGACGACGCTCTCGGCAAAAGCCACGCCCGCGCTGATCGTAACCGCGAGTTGGCGGTCAGCGATGGGAAAGGCATGGCCGCCGACCGCGCAACGCAGACGTTCGGCGATTCGCATGCTGGATTCAGAATCTGCTTCGCTTAACACGATCAGAAACTCTTCCCCCCCGAAACGGCCGATATAGTTGTAATCGCGCAAATTCTCGCTCATCGACAATGCTACCGCCTGCAACACCTTATCGCCGACCAGGTGGCCGTAAATATCATTGAACTGCTTGAACAGATCCACATCGACCATGATCACCCCCAGTCCGCGTCCCAGTCTTTGCGCGCGCGACAGCTGGACCTGCAACAGTCCCTCGATCGCCTTGCGGTTGTAGATCAAAGTCAACGCATCGTGCGTTGCCTGTTCTTCAAGCACTTTTTGTGCCTGCATCAGTTCGCGGTTGAGGTCGACGATCTCCTGATACAGCCGGCTTTTCTCTATCAGCATCGACAGCTGCGCCGCGATTCTCAAGAATACTCCCTGATGCAACCCCCGATAGGTGTTTTTCTCGAAACTGGAAAAGAAGAGAAAGCCGATAGGCTTGCCCTGGGCGATCAGCGGGCAAGTCAGGCTGGACCTGACGCCTTCCGCCACCACCAGCTGGGTCGAAACGGAATCCGGGTGCTCATACAGATAGGCTTCAAGGTCGTTCAGAATGCGCGGGTTGCCGGTGTCGAGTATGTTCTGCAGGCTGCTGCCGGCGCTGCGCGCCGTGAACCCCGGCATCATTTTCAGATCGTTAGCGTCCGAGCGCCCCCAGAAGGAAGTGACTTCGCTCCGGTCATCGCTCAGCAACGCGCAGCCCATGCGGTTATAGGGAATGACCAGGCTGAAGGAATCGTATATCCGGTTCAGCACGTCATCCAGAAACAGGCCGCCGGTCACTTCCTCGGCAATCTGCTGCAGCTTTTTTGCCTCGTCGAAATGCTGTTCGAGCGATTCGGCCAGCTTCATCAGTTCGAGGCCGAGGACGCCGATATGCTCTGCCTGGTCCTCCGGAATGGAAACATTGGATATGCCCTCCCGTATGGATCGGATCGCATCGAGGTAAGCCTGAACCTGCTGGTCGGGCGTCATAGGGTACCGATCAATCGCCATTTAATCTCCGCAGAATTTAGAGCGGCCTGATGCCAGGCCGGTGCAAGGATAGGGGTTACAGCAAGGATTTGGACTGACGCTCTCGAAGCGCCGTCAAATGGCGCATTTCATTGCGGCGGAAGATTTCTGGGACCTTCTGGTCTTATTTTAACATTGATGAGGCGGCTTGCAAATTCGACAGCAATTGCAAGCCACCTCAGGGTGCATCGACCGGTACCCGAGAAAGCCTTTAACGGCTGATGGGCTTATACCTGATGCGCTTCGGCTTCGCGCCCTCTTCGCCCAGGCGCTTCTTCTTGTCTTCCTCGTACTCGTGATAGTTGCCGTTGAAGAAGGTCCATTGCGAATCACCCTCCGCTGCCAGGATGTGAGTGGCGATACGGTCGAGGAACCAGCGGTCGTGCGAAGTGACGAGCACACAGCCGGCGAATTCCAGCAGCGCGTCCTCCAGCGCGCGCAGGGTTTCCACATCCAAATCGTTCGACGGTTCGTCCAGCAGCAGCACATTGCCGCCGGCGATCAGCGTCTTGGCCAGATGCAGCCGCCCGCGCTCGCCGCCGGAGAGCTGGCCGACGATCTTCTGCTGGTCGCCGCCCTTGAAGTTGAAGCGGCCGATATAGGCACGGCTGGGCATTTCGAACTTGCCGACGGAGATGATATCCGCGCCGCCGGCAATAATCTCGAATACGGTCTTGCTGTCGTCCAGCCCTTCGCGCGACTGGTCCACGGCAGCCATTTTCACGGTCGGCCCGACGACGATCCCACCGGAATCCGGCTGCTCCTTGCCTTGCAGCATGCGGAACAGCGTGGATTTACCCGCGCCGTTGGGGCCGATGACACCGACGATCGCGCCGGGCGGAACGCTGAAGGACAGGTTATCGATCAGCAGCCGGTCGCCGAAGCCTTTGGAAACATTATTGAATTCGATCACCTTGTCGCCCAGCCGCTCGCCCATCGGGATGAAGATTTCCTGCGTTTCGTTGCGCTTCTGGTATTCGACCGAATTCAGTTCCTCGAAGCGGGAGAGGCGCGCCTTGCTCTTGGCCTGACGCGCCTTGGGGTTCTGCCGCACCCATTCCAGCTCGGTCTTCATCGCCTTCATGTGGGCGTCGACCTGCTTGGATTCCTGCTCCAGGCGCGCCTCTTTCTGCTCCAGCCAGCTGGAATAATTGCCCTTCCACGGGATGCCGTGGCCGCGGTCCAGCTCCAGGATCCATTCGGCGGCGTTGTCAAGGAAGTAGCGGTCGTGGGTGACCGCGACCACGGTGCCGGGAAAACGCACCAGGAACTGCTCCAGCCATTCGACGGATTCCGCATCGAGGTGGTTGGTAGGCTCGTCCAGCAGCAGCATGTCGGGCTTGGACAGCAGCAGGCGGCACAGCGCCACG
>NZ_DASXVH010000010.1:0-65192 GCF_036504375.1 Novimethylophilus sp. | reverse complement strand
TGTTCGTGCCGTTCCCCGGCGCGTCGGCCAAAGAGGTGGAGAGCCTGGTCAGTGCGCCGGCAGAGCAGGTGCTATCGCGCATCGCCGGGGTCGAGCACGTTTATTCGGTATCGAAACCCGGCATGGCGGTGCTTACCGTGCAGTACGAGGTGGGACAGGATAACGTCAAGTCGCTGGTCAATCTTTACGATACGGTGAATTCCAGGAGTGATTGGCTGTCTCCGGGGCTGGGCGTGGGAAAAGCGGTCATCAAACCGATGGGCATAGACGATGTGCCTATCGTTACGCTCACGTTGTGGACGGACGACGACAGCCGGGGCGCCTACGAACTGGGGCGTGTGGCGCATGCGGCGGAGGCGGAGCTCAAGCGCATCCAGGGGACGCGCGACGTGGTCACCATAGGCGGGCCTGACCGGGTGGTGCGCGTGTTGCTCGACGTCGAACGGTTAAACGCTTATGGCATCACGGCGCAGGATGTGAAAGATGTGCTGCAGGCGGCCAATGTTTCTCGGGTTGCGGGCAAGCTGGTCAATGGCAATAGCGAGATTCCGGTGCAGGCAGGCGATTTTCTGGCATCGGGCAACGACCTGAAGACGCTCGTGATCGGCGTGCGGGAAGACAAACCGGGAGTCATGGCCGATGTTGCGCAAGTGGTCGACGGGCCGGACCAGCCGGCGCGTTTCGTCTGGATGGGAAGCGGTCCTGCGGGAGCGATGCGTGGCAACCAACAGCATGCCGAGCACCCTGCGGTCACTATTGCGGTGTCCAAGAAGCCGGGCGAAAACGCAGTGGAAATCGCGCAACGCGTGATCGAGCGCATGGAGCAGTTGCGCGGTACGCTGATCCCGGAAGGAGTGCATTTCACCGTGACGCGAAACTATGGCGAAACGGCCAACGAAAAGGCACGGAAACTGATCGGCAAGCTGGCGTTTGCCACCGGCGCGGTAGTGCTGCTGGTGTTGTTCGCGCTGGGACGGCGCGAAGCTCTGGTAGTGGGTGCGGCGGTCGTGCTGACGCTGGCCGCCACGCTGTTCGCATCCTGGGCATGGGGCTTTACGTTGAACCGCGTGTCGTTATTTGCGCTGATTTTTTCCATCGGTATCCTGGTGGACGATGCGATTGTCATCGCGGAAAACATTCATCGCCGCCGCGAACTGGAGCCGCAGCGCCCATTCGCCGACATTATCCCGGAAGCGGTGGATGAAGTGGGCGGGCCCACCATACTGGCGACGTTTACCGTCATCGCAGCCTTGCTGCCGATGGCTTTCGTTACCGGGCTGATGGGGCCGTACATGAGCCCGATCCCGATCAATGCCACCTTCGGCATGCTGATTTCGCTGGCGATTGCGATTGTGGTCACGCCCTGGATGGCGTTGAAGTTGTTGAAAAACGCAAAGCGTCCGGCCGCTGGGGGCGCAGAGCATGACGGCTCCAGCAATCTCCCGGCGATTCCTGCGGCGGAACGATTTTTTAGCCGCATCATGGTGCCCTTTCTCAACCGCGACGCGGGCGCGTTGCGCCGCCGGCTGCTGGCGCTGGCGATATTCGTCCTGATCGGGATGTCGGCATCGCTGGCGGCGGTCAGGCTGGTGGTGTTGAAGATGCTGCCATTCGACAACAAGTCGGAATTTCAGGTGGTGGTGGACATGCCCGCAGGCACCCCTCTGGAACAAACCGCGCGGGTGCTGCACGAGATGGGTTTCTATCTTGCCGCCGTGCCGGAGGTGACCGATTATGAAGCCTATGCCGGCACGGCCTCGCCGATCAACTTCAACGGATTGATTCGCCAGTATTATCTGCGCAACGGGCCGGAACAGGGCGATATTCAAGTCAATTTGGTGGACAAGCGGCATCGCGGGCTGAAAAGCCACGAGATCGCAGGCAAGATCAGGCCCGCGCTGGAAAACATCGCAGCCAGGCTCGGAGCAAACCTTAAAATCGTCGAAGTGCCGCCCGGCCCGCCGGTGCTATCGCCTATCGTAGCCGAGATTTACGGCCCCGATTACGACGGCCAGATGAACGTGGCCAAGCGCGTTCGCGCAGGGTTCCGCGCGACGCGGGACATCGCGTTCATCGATGACAGCGTGGAAGACGATGCACGAAAAATGGTGCTGAAGGTGCTACAAGGCAAGGCGGCACAGATGGGCGTGGCGCAGAAGGACATCGTCGAGACGGTCGCCATGGGCTTAGGCGGCGAGAACGCTACGCCGATGCATGATCCAGCGGCGAAATACGAGTTGCCGGTACGTATTGCGCTACCCCCCGAACAACAGGGCAACCTCGATGCGCTGCTCAAACTGCGCGTGCGGGCAAAGGATGGCGTGCCGGTGCCGCTATCCGAACTGGTGGAGCCGGTATCGACCGCACGCGAAAAAACCATTTACCATAAGGATTTGCTGCCGGTGGTGTATGTGGTGGGCGATATGGCGGGCAAGCTGGATTCGCCGCTGTATGGCATGTTCGGCATCCGCTCGCGGATCCATAGCATGGCTTTGCCGGAAGGCGGAAATCTGGGCGAATATTTCATCCGCCAGCCGCAAGATCCTTATGCCGGCTATTCCATCAAGTGGGATGGCGAGTGGCAGGTTACTTACGAAACATTCCGCGATATGGGCATGGCCTATGCGGTGGGGCTGGTGCTGATTTATCTGCTGGTGGTGGCCGCGTTCGGGTCCTATCGGGTGCCGCTGGTCATCATGGCGCCGATTCCGCTGACGCTGATTGGCGTGTTGCCCGGCCATGCGCTGCTTGGTGCGCAATTCACCGCCACTTCGATGATCGGCATGATTGCGCTGGCCGGCATCATTGTGCGCAATTCCATTCTGCTGGTGCATTTCATCAATGAACAAACGCAGGCGGGCATAGCGTTTGAGCAGGCGGTGGTGCGCGCCGCCAGCGTGCGCTTCAAACCAATCATGCTGACTGCGCTGGCGGCGATGATAGGCGCCTTGTTCATCCTGGACGACCCGATCTTCAACGGGCTGGCAATCAGCCTGATTTTCGGCATTCTGGTGTCTACCCTGCTCACGCTGGTAGTGATCCCCGTGCTGTATTACGCATTCCATTACAGGCTGACAGCCATTTCTCAAGGAGTCCGTTCATGACTATTAATCGTGCCGTGCGTATCATTGCGGGAGGTTTCATCCTGCTGTCGCTGGCGTTGGCGCATGTCAACGGACAAGCGGATTTATCCAGGCCGTCATGGCTGTGGTTTACCGTATTTGTCGGCGCCAACCTGTTGCAGAGCGGTTTTACCGACTTCTGTCCGATGGATAGGATTCTGGCGCGCTGCGGTCTTAAATAATGTTCGAACCGAAAGGTAAAGCAATGAAGTTCTTAATGGACAATGTCTGGTTGATCGGCCTGGCGCTGGGCTCTGGCGGCATGCTGCTGTGGCCCGTGCTGCGCCGGATGATGTTCGGTATCGGCGAGGTCGGTCCATCCGAAGCGGTGGCGCTGATTAACCGCGAGCAGGCGCTGGTGCTGGACGTGCGCGAGAATGCCGAATATGCGGCTGGACATATCGTTGCGGCCAAGCACATTCCGCTCCCGCAACTGGCGGCGCGCCTGGCGGAACTGGAGAAATGGAAGGAAAAGCCGGTGATAGTCAACTGCCAGTCCGAAATGCGCTCGGCCGGCGCAAGTTCGCTGCTGCGCAGCAACGGATTCGCGCGCGTATTCAATCTGGGCGGCGGTTTTGCCGCTTGGCAAGCGGCGAAACTGCCGGTGAGCAAGGAGTAGTCATGCCTGAAATAACCATGTATGCCACGGCGATCTGCCCTTACTGCGTCAACGCGGAGCGGCTGCTCAAAAGCAAGGGCATTACGCAGATCACCAGGATTCGCGTCGATCTGGAACCGGAGAAGCGGATGGAGATGATGCGGCGCACCGGCCGGCGCACGGTGCCGCAGATTTACATCGGCGAGCACTATGTCGGCGGTTGTGATGAGCTGCATGCGCTGGAGCATGCAGGCAAGCTGGACGTGCTGCTCGCCAGCTGATTTCCGCGCGGTCCCGATTCAATCCGGGGAAAGCGGTTAACTGCCGTTTTTTAGTTCAAAAACAGGGTGGAACCGGCTAGAATGTAGCCCGCGATTTAATTTTAACCACCGCCGTCAGGCACCCAGGGAATCTCATCATGGCTGAAGAGCAGCAGCAGGAAACGCAACAACCGGTGTTTGGCATCGAGAAAATCTACGTCAAGGATCTTTCGCTGGAGGCGCCGAACGCACCGCAAGTCTTCCTGCAAAAGGAGAATCCGCAGGTCAGCATCGAGTTGCAGAACAAGGCTGCGCTGATAGATGAAGGCGTGTTCGAAGTGGTGATCACGATCACCGTCACGTCCAAGATCCAGGATAAGGTGGCCTTCCTGGTCGAGGTGGCGCAGGCCGGCATTTTCGTGATTCGCAATGTGCCGGAAGAAAATATTTCCGCCATCCTCGGCGTGACTTGCCCCAATATCCTGTTCCCCTATGCCCGGGAAGCAGTGTCGGATATGGTCACCCGCGCCGGTTTCCCGCCGGTACTACTCAACCCGGTCAACTTCGAGGCATTGTACGCGCAGCAGCTGCAACAGCAGCCGGCGGAAAATGCGACCACCCATTAGGCTTGTTTTTCATTGGGCATGGCTGTCGCTGGCATTGCTGCCGGCGGCGGCTTTTGCGCTTGATTACCGCTCGGTCAGCGTGCCGCGCGGCATCATGTACGACGCGCCTTCGGTCAAAGGCAAAAAGCTGTTCATTGTCACCCAGTTCTATCCGGTCGAAGTCATCGTCGACCTCGGCGAATGGGACAAGGTGCGCGACAAGACCGGCAGCCTGGCCTGGATCGAAAGCCGCCAACTGGCCGTAAAGCGTACGGTCGTTGCGGTTGACCGCATCGACGTCCGCGAAACCGCGGATGCTTCCGCTCCCGTCGTGTTCCGCGCCGATAAGGACGTCGCCCTGGAGCTGGTCGAAGCCGGTGACAACGGCTGGATCAAGGTCCGCCATCGCGACGGTTTAACCGGTTACATTCTGGCAAATCAGGTCTGGGGCATATGAAAATCGCCGTATTAGGCGCGGGTGCGTTCGGCACCTCGCTGGCCATCCATATCGCGCGGCAGCATCCGGTGGTGATGTGGACGCGCAATCACGAGCATCTCACCGCGATGCGCGAGACGCGCGCCAATCGTTTGTATCTCGAAGGTTTCGATTTTCCGGCAAAGCTGCAGCTGGAAGGCGATCTGCGTGCCGCGATGCAGCAAGCCGATCTGATATTGTCGGTGGTACCGACCGCCGGTTTGCGCCATGTGCTGCGCGAAATCCGCGAATCCGGCTGCCGGGCGCCGGTGGTATGGGCGTGCAAGGGACTGGAGGCTTTCAGCGCCAAGCTGCTGTTTGAGGTGGCGGCGGATGAATTGCCGGCGGGTCACGCCTGCGGTGCGCTCTCCGGGCCCAGTTTCGCCAAGGAACTGGCGGCCGGCCTGCCGACCGCACTGACACTGGCCTCGCGCGACGCAGACTTTGCGCGCGACGCCGCCGCGCTGCTGCACGCCAATCATCTGCGTGTATACAGCAGCAACGATGTGGTAGGGGTGGCGGTAGGCGGTGCGCTCAAGAATGTGATCGCGATCGCCGCCGGCATCTGCGACGGCATGAGCTTCGGCAGCAACGCCCGCGCCGCGCTGATCACCCGCGGCCTGGCCGAAATCACGCGGTTCGGCATCGCCCTGGGGGCCAAATCCGAAACCATGATGGGCCTGGCCGGTGCCGGCGACCTCATCCTCACCTGTACCGGCGACTTGTCGCGCAACCGCCAGGTTGGATTGAGACTGGCCCGCGGCGAGACACTGGACGCCATCCTGGGCGGTCTGGGCCATGTGGCGGAAGGCGTGCACACCGCCCGCGAAGTCTGCAGCCGCGCGCACAAGCTCGGCATCGAAATGCCGATCACGCAGCAAGTGCACCAGGTGCTTTCGGAAGGTCTCGCGCCGCGCGCCGCGGTGGAAAATCTGCTCAACCGCGAGCAGAAAGCGGAAGTTTATTGAGTTGTCAGCCGATAGTTGTCGGTTTGTAGTAACGGCAACCTACTGACAACTATTTACTATTCACAAACCCATTCTGTTTCCACGCCTCGTAAATCAGCACTGCCGCACTATTGGATAAATTCAGGCTGCGGCTGTGCGGCAACATGGGTAGGCGCAGGCGGCGGTCGGCATGGAACTGCTCCAGTATTTCCGCCGGCAGGCCGCGCGTTTCCGGCCCGAACACGAAAGCATCTCCCGCCTTGAACGCGATATTGGTGTAAGCCGTCGCTCCTTTGGTGGTCAGCGCGAACAGCCGCCTGTGCGCCAAAACCGCCATGCAGCTTGCCCAATCCTCATGCACTTGCAGCGACGCGTATTCGTGGTAATCCAGCCCGGCGCGCCGCAGCTGCTTGTCTTCGAGGTCGAAGCCCAGCGGTTTCACCAAATGCAGCCGGGTGCCGGTATTGGCGCACAGGCGGATGATGTTGCCGGTGTTGGGCGGAATTTCCGGCTGGTACAGGATGAGGTCAAACATGGGATGGCTTGTTTTTTATAGTCAATAACATACAATCCCCTCATCATAAACTACACTAATTTCATGTCCAACTCAAAAACGCATTTTTCGCCTTGCTTTGATTTGGCCGTCGAATAACAACTTGAGATAGTCATGGCACGTCCCGAGAAAGTCCGGCTTGGCGAGATTCTGGTGCAGCAAGGGTTGCTTTCCAACGACCGGCTGCTGAAGGCGCTGGAGCTGCAAAAAAGCACCGGCCGCAAGCTGGGACGGGTATTTGTCGAGGCAGGATTCGTCACCGAGCCCCAGATTTCCGAGGCGCTGGCACGTCAGCTGCAAGTGCCGTTTATCAACCTCAAATTTTTCAATACCAAACCTGATGTCGTGCGCATTCTGCCCGAGGCGCAGGCGCGCCGTTTCCGCGCGCTGGTGCTGGAAGACCGCGGCGACAGCTACCTGGTCGGCATGTCCGACCCCACCGATCTGTTCGCCTACGACGAAATCGCCCGACTGCTGACCAAGGAGATGGTGCTCGCGGTGGTCACCGAAAGCGCCGTCCTCGCGCTGGTCGATCGCGTTTACCGGCGCACCGAGGAAATCAAAAACCTGTCGCAGCAACTGGAACAGGACTTGGGCACCGATGCGGTCGACTTTGCCGACTTCGGTATCACCTCGCAAAGCGTCGAGGATGCCCCCGTCGTCAGGTTGCTGCATACGATTTTCGAGGATGCGATGCAGGTCAGGGCTTCCGACGTGCATATCGAGCCGCAGGAAAGCAAGCTGCAGATCCGTTTCCGCATCGACGGCGTGATGCATCTGCAGACCGAGGCCGACAGCAAGATCGCCACTGCGCTGGTGCTGCGCCTCAAGCTGGTATCGGGGCTGGATATTTCAGAAAAGCGCCTGCCCCAGGACGGCCGCTTCAACATGCGCCTGCGCGGCCAGCAGGTCGACGTGCGGCTTTCCACGATGCCCACGCAGTATGGCGAATCCGTGGTGATGCGCTTGCTGGTGCAAAGCGGCTCGATGATAGGGCTGGAACGGCTGGGCATGCAGCCGGCAATGCTGGAGAAATTCCGTAAGCTGATCCACCGCCCCAGCGGCATGGTGCTGGTGACCGGTCCTACCGGTTCCGGTAAAACCACCACGCTGTATGCCGCACTGGCGGAGCTCAATTCTCCGGACAATAAAATTATCACCGTCGAAGACCCGGTGGAATATCGTCTGCCCGGCATTACGCAGGTGCAGGTCAACGAAAAGATCGATCTCGACTTTTCGCGCGTGCTGCGCTCCGTATTGCGCCAGGATCCGGACATCGTGCTGGTGGGCGAAATGCGCGACCAGGAAACCGCGCAGATCGGCCTGCGCGCGGCGATGACCGGCCACCTCGTGCTGTCTACCTTGCACACCAACGACGCCGTCAGCACGCCGATCCGCCTCATCGATATGGGCACGCCGCGTTTCATGGTGGCGATGTCGCTCTTGGCCGTGGTGGCGCAGCGCCTGGTACGGGTTATCTGCGAAACCTGCGCCGAGCCTTATACGCCGCTGCCGTTCGAACATGAGTGGCTCAGGCTGGAACTGGGTACCGATGTCGATGCTCACCGCTATTCGCGCGGGCGCGGCTGCCAGCAGTGCAACGGCAGCGGTTATCAGGGCCGCGTCGCGGTATATGAGTTGCTGGAAATGAACAATCAGCTCACCGAGGCCGCCAACCACCACGAGCCGGCACATTTCATCCGCATCGCCAAGGAGCAGGTGGGTACCGAAACCATGCGCCGCCACGCGGTGGAAATGGTGCTTGCCGGCAAAACCACGGTTTCCGAAGCGATGCGGATCAGCAACCAGTTTGAGAATTAGCGATCAGAATTAATGCCTTTCTTCGCATACAAAGGTAGAAACTCCGGCGGCGGCCTGGTGCAAGGGGTGCTGGAAAGCCCCGATAGCGGCGGTGCGGCGACTCAATTGCTGGACACCGGCATTACGCCGGTCAGCATTGCGGAAACTGCGGGGCCGGGCATAAGCGGTGAAGCTGGATTTTTGACCAGTTTGTTCAGGGAAAAAATCACCTCGCTGGAGGTGATGCTGTTCAGCCGGCAGATGTATACCCTATCCAAGGCCGGCATCCCCATCCTGCGCGCGCTGACCGGGTTGCAGGCATCCACGCCCAACAAGGCGTTCGCGGAGATGATCGGAGAGCTGCGCCAAAGCCTGGACTCGGGGCGCGAGCTTTCCGCGGCGATGGCTCAGCATCCCAAGGTATTTTCGCCGTTCTATATCAATATGGTGCGGGTTGGCGAAGGTACGGGCATGCTGGATCAGGTTTACATGCGGTTGTTCGAGCATATCGAATTCGAGCGCTTCATGCGCGAGCAAGTGAAAACTGCGCTGCGCTACCCCAGCTTCGTCGTCACCGCGATGGTCATCGCAATCGGCATCATCAACCTGTTCGTCATCCCCGCGTTTGCCAAGGTGTTCAAAGGCTTCAATGCGGAACTGCCGTTCCTGACCAAGGTGCTGATCGCCACCTCGGACTTTACCGTGCATTACTGGTATTACGTGCTGGCCATCATCGTCGGCGCGGCATTCCTGTTTCGCAGTTACACGGCGTCTCCCGCAGGCAGGCTCAAGTGGGATGAGTTCAAGATGAAAATCCCGGTCGCCGGCAAAATCGTGCGCAAAGCGACACTGGCGCGATTCGCGCGCAGCTTTGCGCTGGCTACCAAAAGCGGGGTGCCGGTGCTGCAAGGGCTGACGCTGGTGGCGCAAACCGTGGATAACGATTTCATCGCCAGCAAGGTGGAAGGCATGCGCAGCGGCGTGGAACGCGGCGAAAGCATCTTGCGCACCGCGGCCAACAGCGGCGTGTTCACCCCCGTGGTGCTGCAGATGATCGCGGTGGGTGAGGAATCGGGTTCGCTGGACGACCTCATGGAGGAAATCGCCGAGATGTACCAGCGCGAGGTGGAATACGAACTCAAAACGCTGGGTGCGCAGATCGAGCCTATCCTCATCGTGTTCCTGGGCGTACTGGTGCTGATCCTCGCGCTGGGCGTGTTCCTGCCGATATGGGATCTGGGCAAGGTCGCCATCAAGCATTAAAAAATGGCGCGTCTGCCGTATGTCAAAGGTATTTCCTGGATCGAATTGTCAGTGGTGCTGGTGATTTACGGCGTGATCCTGGCGGTGCTGGTAAATCGCCTGCTTTACTATCAGGAGCTGGCAGAAAAAACCAGCGCGGAATATGTCGCGGTCGTGCTAAAAAGCGCGCTGCGCGAAAAGATGGCGGAGCTCATCCTCGATAACAGGGAGATTGCGATTCCGGCACTCGCGGAGCAGAATCCTGTGTCATGGCTTGAGCGGCCGCCGGCCAGCTATTGTGGCGAGGTGAATGGTGACCCGGACCTGAATATGCCTGCCGGATGTTGGTATTACGACAGGGGCGGCAAAATAATGACGTATCTGGCTAATAATACCGGCCATTTCTTGCCGGACAGCAGTGGCCGCAAGCGTATTCGTTACCGCCTCGTGGTATTGCCGGGCGGGCAAGGCACGCCTGGCGTGGATATGCAGTTGGCGGAGCCGTACCATTGGTTCGAATAGGGTAGTGGTATTAAATTTGCTGTGGGCACAAAAGGATAAGCATATGAAAAAACGGCAGGGTTTCACCCTGATCGAACTTATCGTGGTGATTGCGATTCTCGGCATCCTGATGGCGGTCGCCTTGCCCAAGTTCGTCTCGCTGCAAGCCGATGCCCGCGTGGCCAAGATGAACGGCGCGCTGGCGGCGGTCAGGGCGTCTTCGGTGCTGGCGCATGCGCAACTGGTGGCGCGAGGTTTCGATTCCGGGTTTTCGGGAACGCCGGCGCCGAATATCGTTGCCGAGGGCGTGGTGGTGAGTTACGTCAACGGTTACCCGACGGCCGCGGTGGTGGCGGCCTTGTCCGGGCTGTCCACAACCGACTATGACATCAACAATACCGCGGGCTCGGCGGTGCGGGTCGCCTCGGACTCCAATCACGTCAATTGCTGGTTCCAGTATAACGAAGCGGCCGCAGCCCAGCAGCCCACATACACCTATGGCGGTGGCGGCAACGGATTTCAGATATCGGAGTGCAGTTAATTTTTGTAAAAATTATTGTTAAATCATATGGTTTTATGATAATTTTAACGGATAGCTTTTAAAGGAGAAAATGCGATGCAAGCGAAACAAGCAGGTTTTACCCTGATCGAACTGGTGGTGGTAATTGTGATTCTGGGTATTTTGGCGGCAACGGCATTGCCTAAATTGCAGAGCCTGGATTCATCCGCGAAGACGGCTGTGTTGCAGGCATCCCAGGCAGCACTAAACTCCGCAGCTGTAATTACCTATGGTTCTGTCAAAGCGGCCAGTACATTTTCAACAATCAAAGGCCAAACCACGCTTGATTCAAAGGTGAATAGCAGCGGTAATTGTGGCGGTTCTGGCGGCGGTACTATTACACTTACCTATAATTCTCCTGCCGAGGCTACCCAATCGTTTACATTACCGGCCGAACTCTGCGTGAACTAAATCTCGTGGCATTTCTGTACGAGGTTGAAGCAAGGGGCTTAGCAGCCCCTTTTTTCATTGGGTTGGCGCTGATTGCCCTGTTGCTGGCATCTGCCGAATTGCCGGAACAGCAATCCATGGCGCTTATTTACCCATGGGGAATCGGCTTGCTGATGCTGGCCGGGCTGCTGCATCGGATAGATTTCGCCCGCCTGATGGGATGGCGGTCCGGGCTGCTGTCATTGTTTGGCGTGGTCTTGCTGGCCAATGCAATGCTGATCAATCCTGCCTACCATCCGGCGAATTATTATCTACCACTGACGCTGCTGCTGTCTTTTTGGGCATGCCTGGCCTTGCCCCGCGATTTTGAATTCCGGCTATTCCGCTTGCTGGTACTGGTTTGCCTGGCGCTTGCGCTGTGGGGAATTTTCCAGTGGTGGACGGGAGAGGGCTTCCTGGGCGCTGCGACGACGCGAGGAAGGGCGTTATTCACTACGCCCAATACCTATGCCACCGCGATCAATCTGGCTTTGACCCCGCTGCTTGCCTACTACTTGCTGGGACGCGGCGGAAGCAGAAATTTCGTCCTGGCGATGCTGTTTTTTCTCGGATTGCTGGTGTCCCATAGCCGGGGTGGATATCTCGGTTTCGCTGGCGGGATGGTATTTTTCGTCTGGCTTGCGGGTTGGCGCCAGATAAAGCTGAATTACCGGCGCATTCTGTACGTGATGATCGGCATGGAGTTGCTGACGCTATTTGTCCATAACGTCGCGCCGTTGCTGAACACCCATACTGAGCAGGATTACGCGCGTATCCTCGCTACCTTTATCGAGGGCGATACGTCTTACCGATTGGTGTTATATAAAATGGCACTGGGGCTGGCATATCAGTCATGGCCTTGGGGGACCGGGTTTTTCAGCTTCGGGTTTTTGTTCGATCAGTATCAGGTTTCGCCTTTTTTGAGAATGTCGACCAATTACGTCCATAACGATTATCTCCAGATCGCCATGGAAACCGGAGCTGCCGGCATCGCAACGCTGCTTGCGATGATAGGTGCCTTTCTGATCGGCATCAATCGCTGGCGCCGATCGGATACGAAGCGCCGGGATATCGTACTGATGATGGCCACGGTGGGTGCTTCGTCCATGTTGGTGCATGCGCTGGTCGATTACCCGCTGTATATCCCTTTTCTGCTGGCCGTGCTGGGCGGATATCTGGCGACTATTCATCGAAGGTTGATTTTGCAGGAACCGGGTAGCTGCAGCGAGAGAGACGGTGCTTGGTGGAGCCGGCTAAAGCAGGCGGCGGTTGGCGCGTTGATGGCGGCCTTAATCCTGCCCGTTGCGGCTGAAGGATGTGCGGATTATGCGGTTCTGCGCTTGCGTCATGGTTTGGCTGGCGACGGCATAACGGCCTACCGGATGGCGCAGGTGCTGCAGCCAGGCAACCCCGATTGGTATCGAGGCGAGGCACTGGTATGGTTGCAGCTGGGGTTGGAAAAAAAACACCCAGCGTATTTTTCCGAGGCCGATAATTTGCTCGGCAAGGCGATGCGCGCGCATCCTTACGATGTTGCCAGCAGTGTCGCGCGTGCGGTGATGCACAGGCGTTATCACGCCTGGATGGAAAGTCCGGCTGGATCCAGGCAAATTCTGGCCTGGATGGAACATGCGCATACCGTTAAGCCGTATTGGGATGCGGTGACGGCGGAATATGCCAGATGCCTGGCTTTTGATGGCCAAAAAAATAAGGCCGTGCAAATTGCGCAAGAGTTGTTGCGAGGTCATCCGGACTCCGTCGGGATGAAAAGATTGCTTGCGGAAGTTTCCGGATGAGGTTGGCGATAAAACAGTTTGGTTTTACGCTGGTCGAGCTGATCGTGATGATGGTCGTCATGGGTGTACTCGCGGCTTATGTCGCCGCCAAGCTCAATTTCGCCGGCTACGATGCCGATGGCTGTGCGGAAACCCTGAAGGCTTCGATCCGCATGGCGCAAAAACTCGCGATTGCCAAGCGCGTCCCAGCAACTCCCGTGGCTGTGACGGTGGGTGCGGGTTGCGCCGTAACCGTCGGGGCTGATTCTTATCCCGCGCTGAATGGCGTTAGCGTGAGCGGCGCCGGCAGCGTCACGTTCAATGGGCTTGGCCAACCTTCTGTCGGGGGTACGCCGCTGACTGCCGTAAAGGCGTTTACGGTTTCCGGCGGTGCGGTGACACGCTGGATTTGCCTGGAGCCGGAGACCGGCTATGTGCATGCAGAAACTTCGTCCTGTGCCTGACCACCAGCGCGGCCTGACGCTGATCGAACTGATCGTGTTCATTGTCATTGTCGGGGTGGCGCTGGCAGGGATAGCCGCAGCCATCAATTACAACGTGCAGCACACCACGGATCCGGTGGTGAAGAAGCAGGCGCTGGCCGTTGCGGAATCCCTGCTGGAAGAGATCATGCTGCAGAATTACAGCGATCCCGATGGAACCAATACCGGAGAAAGCGGCCGCACCGACTGGGACGATATCGATGACTATAACGGCTACAGCCGTAGCGGCATCAGTTCAGTGGATGCGCCTTCCACCACGATTCCAGGACTGGAGAAGTATAACGTGGTCAGCGTGACGGTCGATGCGACGACTGCATTCAGCGGCATCGCCGCAGGGGAAGTCAAGCATATTACGGTGAAGGTCTCCGGGCCGATCAACACTACGGTAACCCTGGAAGGTTACCGCACCAACTATACCGGACCATGACGACATTGCGACACAGTCCGGGCATGGCCGGGTTCACGCTGATCGAAGCCATCATGGTGATCGTGATTACTGCCGTACTGGGCGCGCTGGTGGTGAGCTTCGTCAATCCTCTCAAGGGCTATTTCGATGCCACGCGTCGCGCGGACTTGGGCGATGTGGCCGATACCACGCTGCGGCGCATGGCGCGCGAGCTGCACACGGCTTTGCCCAATAGCGTCCGCGTTAACGGTAACTTCGTCGAATTTTTGCCGACGCTGTCGGGCGGACGATACCGCGCCGTTCAGGATTGCAGTGCGGCATGCACGGGAGACGCCCTGATTTTTACTGGTCCGGATACCGGTTTTGATGTTATCGGCGCGTTATCCGTGGCTCCGGTAGTGGGCAACGAGGTGGTGGTGTATAACCTTGGTATCGCTGGTGATGACGTCTACGCTGGCGATAACGTCGCATCCATTGCGCCCGGATCGACCACGGGCAATGTCAAATTCGCATCCAAACAGTTTCCTTTCGAATCCCCCAGCAATCGTTTCCAGATCATCGGGGGGCCGGTTACTTACGCCTGCGATGTAACGACGTTTTGGCGCTATTCCGGATATGCGCGCCAGCCGGGGCAGCCGACAAGCATATCTACATTGGACGGCCTGGCGGGCGTGACCAAGTCGCGGCTGGCGACGGGCGTGGATTGTGCTTTAAGCAATATTACCTACACGTCCGGCGTGACCCAGCGCTCGGGATTGATTGCCATGCGATTGAAAATGACGAACGCGAGCGGAGAGAGCGTGATTCTGCAACATCAGGTGCATGTCGATAATGTTCCCTAGAGCGCACAACATCCAGCATGGGTTCAGCTTGATCATGGGCATTTTCCTGATCGTGGTGCTGGGCGGCATCGCCGTGTTTCTGGGGCGCGTGGCGACCATGCAGTATCACGCCTCGGCGCTGGATGAAGAAGGTGTGCTGGCGTATCAGGCGGCGCGAGCAGGGGTGGAGTGGGGGGCGTATCAAGCCTTGCGCAACTCGAGTTGCAGTGGTTCTTCCACGCTGACTTTCCCGGCGACTTCGGTGCTTGTCCACGATACCGTCACGGTCACTTTTACCCAGACGGTTGCAACGGAAGGTACAAGCGCCATAAACGTCTGCCAGATTATTTCGGCGGCGCATAATGGCAGAAATCCCGCCGGCGATTATTACGTCGAGCGGCAGTTGCAGGTGACGGTGGCTAAATAAGAGCCTATTTCAGTAGTAAACGAAAGATGCGTTTGAACACAAAAGGGATGGATGCAAGGCGCGGTGTGAAGCCAATGGTTATTCCATTGGCAAGCGCCGCAACGCGGCAGACGCCCTTTTGTGTTCAAACTCTCCGGGCTGGCTATGCATTGCGCGCATGGCGTTGTTACTCGCCGCTTGTTTGGAATAAACCAAACCGCGCGGTTCCCGCCTAGCCCTGCGCGCAATGCATGGCCGGCGCACATTCGTTTACTACTGAAATAGGCTCTAAGCTGCAGGATGCGACCTATGCGAAAACTGATTCACGCAAAATTGCCTTTGAGGAACGGCTGGTGGTTAGGCGCGGCCAGCCTGGTTTTCCTCCTATTGTCGGCACCTGTCCAGGTCCAGGCTGTCACTTATGCCAATGCCTCCGTGCCTTTCAACTGGATCGATGCCAGCAGCCACAGCAAGGTGGGTTACAACACCGTACCTTACAAATTCAACAACACCGGCGGTTGCGGCACTACCCCGCCGATCCTCGATGACACGCTGTCCGACAACATTCCCATCGGTTTTACTTTCATGTACGGCGGGGTGAACTTCACCCAGGTGCGCATCATGAGCAACGGCCGTCTGCAATTCAACAACAATACTGCCTGCGGCTTTGGTAGCCCGGTGACGCAGTTGCCCTATCCCGACAGCGGGTTGAATTACACCATGCGGATTTACGGGAACGATCTTGATCCAACCTTGAGCTCCGAAGTGCCGGGCTACAGCACGGTTTGCACCAGCCGGACGACCTGCTATGTCAGTTATGCCACGCTCGGCACGGCGCCATACCGCAGTTTCGTCGTCACCTGGAGCAACGTGCCGGAATGGACCGGGGCCTCAACGGCGAGCGGCGGCTACAACCTTCAGATCATCCTGCAGGAAAACGGCGAATTCATCTATCAATATGGAGCGGACACGCCAGGGCCGGGCAATACCAACGCACAGATCGGCTGGCAGGTCGACGCCAACGATTATGATGTGCCGAGCGTGGGGTTTCCGGCGAACAACAGCGCGATCAAATTCTTTATTCCCCGTCCGGTCGCGGAATACCGCATGGAACAGCCAAGCTGGAACGGTGCCGCGGGTGAGGTGCGCGATACCAGCGGCAACGGGCGCAATGGCGTGCGGGTTGGCTCGGCGCAGACGACCGCGGCGGGCTATGCCTGCCGCAGTGCGGCCATTCCGTCAAACAACAATGCCGGCACTATCGACGCTATCAATACCGGCATCGTTGTGCCAACCACGGTAGGGGGCGCCGGCACCATCACGTTCTGGTATGACCCCGCAACCTGGGCGAGCAACGTTTCCCAGGACGCGCAATTGTTCGACGCTACCGTTGCTAACAATCAATGGTTTTTCCTGGTCAAACGCAGGATCAGCAATACGAATTCCGTACTTCGTTTCGTGATACGCGACAGTACGGGAACCGACCGCGTGGTGGAAACGCCCAATCTGAGCAATAGCGTACTCTCGGCGACGGGATGGGTACATATTGCCGTGAGCTGGAATTTTAATGCCCTGGGGGGCAGCAATAATGACCATATGCGTATTTACGTCAATGGCGTTCAGCAGGTCCAGGGGTCCTTCACTTCGGCAGGCACGGTTTCCGGCAGTATAGGTACGCTTTACGTGGGGGACAACCGCTCGGGCTTCATCGGTCAGAGCGGAAGCGGAAGATCTGCGGGTGGTACGCTGGATGAATTCCGTATCTACAATTACGAGGGTGGGCTGGCGCTGGTGCAGCGCGACATGAGCCAGGCCAGCGGCGCATGCCTAGCTCACTACGCCATCAGCCATGCCGGCAGCGGCAAGGTTTGCCAAGCCAATAATGTCACGATTGCCGCCCATGATGTCAACCACAACTTGATACTGATGCCCAACAATACGACGGCTATCACGCTCAGTACGAGCACTGGATTGGGAGACTGGTCGCTGGTGAGCGGTTATGGCGTGTTCAACAACGGCACGGCTAACGACGGGATAGCGACCTATCTGTTCAATGGCGAGTATCAGGCGGTGTTTGCGCTTAACCACAGCACGGCGGGTGCCGTGAATATCAATGTCACCGACGGTCAACTCGTCGAAAACGCGGCCGAAGACCCCACGTTGACTCTGACCGCTTGTGTCAGCAAGTTCAACGCATGCCACAACTACACGTCGAGCAATTGCAGTGCCGCCAGCGGCAGGCTATACACGCGGCTGGCTGGTACGGCGTTCTCCGGCGATGTGGTCGCCCTGAACAGCTCCGATGCGGTGGAGACCACGTTTGCCGGTAAAGTGAACGTATCGCTGATCGCCAGGGCTGCCACAGGCGGCGTGGACGGCTTTAATTGTTTCACGCCCGACTACTCCCAGACGGTCGATGCGGCAGTGACCGGTTTCAGTGCCGGGAGGCTGACGCTGAGTGGTTCCACGGTGCCGAATGCCTACCGCGATGCGCGTTTCAAGTTTGTCTGCGATGCCACCAACTGCCCGCCTTCCGGCATGACCTGGTGCAGCGTCGATAATTTTGCCATTCGGCCCCAGGCATTTACGGTCGCATCGACGGCCAGCGCCGACAGTACCGGCACATCGACATCCGCCGCGCCGACCATCAAGGCCGGCTCCGGTTTTGGCCTGACAGCAACAGCCGTGGCCGGCTACGACGGAGCGCCAAAATTGGACAGTGCCCAGGTCGCTGCGCATGCCGGAGCGACGCGCACGGGAACGCTGCTCGGCACATTCGGCGCGGCCAATGGCGCGACAGGCGCCGCGACGGGGGCGGCCTTCAGCTACGATGATGTGGGATATTTCAGGCTGAATGCCGATGGCGTCTATGACGACACCTATACTGCGGTAGACCAGCCGTCGGATTGCACCAATGATTTCTCGAATGCGGCGGTGGGCGGCAAATACGGCTGCAAGTTCGGCAATGTGGCGGCAACCGGCTATTTTGGACGCTTTATCCCGGATCACTTCACGACGACGGTGACGCAGGGCTGCAGCAGCGGCAGCTTCACTTATTCCGCCCAGCCGTTTACCGTCAATGTGACGGCATGGAACGGGGCGGTGGTGGCCGCCGTTACGCAGAATTACGCCGGTGCTTTCGCCAAGCCGGTCACGCTTACGGATGGCAATGCGCTTGCCGTCGGCAGTTTCGGGGCGACCGGCGGCATTGCGGCATCCTCATTTTCCGCTGGCATTGCAACAGTCAATACGCCGGCCTATACCTTTAGCAGCAGGACAACCGCACCGGCAGCAATCAAGTTGCGCGCAACCGATGCACCGGACGGCGTCACTTCGTCCGGTGCGGCAGAAGGTACCGCCACCATCGATAGTGGACGTCTGCGCATCATGAATGCCTACGGTTCTGAATTCCTGGCCTTGCCTGTTACCTTGGTGGCGCAATACTGGAGCGGAGCCGCCTGGGTGACGAATACGCCAGACAACTGCACTGCGCTGACGCCCCCGGCCAGCGGTAGTGGCCTGGATCTTCATCTTGCGAACAGCGGCACTACGACTGCTACGCTGAATAATCCGCTGGTGGCCGGCAATGCGTCCTTGAAATTGACTGCGCCGGGAGCGGGGCATGCGGGCTATGTCGACATCACCATCAATTCCCCTGTCTGGCTTGATTTCAACTGGAAAGGCGCGGGGGATGCCGACCCTGCTGCGCGCGCTACGTTCGGCATTTACAAGAATGCCAACGAGTTTATTTACATTCGGGAAAATTATTAGAAATAGAAAATAAATTTTATAAATTATTGTTTATGTATAAATAGTTAGTGTAATATTCTTCATGTGAATTGTAAGGTTAACTCCATTTGATGCGTTTCCCTTTTAGAAAAACGCAACTTGTCGATAGCCTGGTGTTGAGCCGAGGCGCCGCCGGCATCTCCGTAGCATCCGTAGTGCCTCATCAAGAAAAACCCCGTGTAGTGGTTTGCGCGACCTATGCCATGCCGGAAAACACCGCCGAAGCCTGGGGCAAGCTTGCCAAAACGCTTCATCTTTCGCACAAGCGTTGCCGGGTGCTGCTGGCGCCGAACGAGTACCAGCTGATGCAGGTGGACGCGCCCAACGTGCCGGCGGCGGAGCTGAAACAGGCGGTGCGCTGGAAGCTGAAGGACATGCTGAGTTATCCGCTGGAACAGGCGACGGTGGATGCGATCGATATCCTCCCTGACCGGAGCGGCACGGGTCGCGGCCATTTCATGTATGCGGTAGCGGCGCGCAACGAGGTGATCAAGCGCTACATGGACGGCCTGGAATCGGCCGGCGTCAATCTGGAAGTGATCGATATTCCCGAACTGGCGCAGCGCAATATCGCCTCTTTGCTGGAAGAGGGCGGGCGCGGCGTGGCATTGCTCTCGTTCAACGGTGACGGCGGCCTGCTGACATTCACCGCGAGCGGCGAACTCTACCACGCCCGGCAGATTGAAATTTCCGCAGCGCAGCTTGGTCTCGCGGACGAAGGGCAGCGTTTGCATAATTTTGACCGGCTGGTGCTGGAATTGCAGCGCTCGCTGGATAATTTCGAGCGCCAGTTCAACTATGTCACTGTGACCAGGCTGGTTTTGGGACCGATGGCGGGGCAGGCGGCGCTTGAGGAATATCTGCGCGAAAATCTCTACATCCAGGTCGCGAGCCTGGATCTTGCCGATGTGATCAATCTGGCTGCCGTCGAGGAACTGGAAAATCCCGCCATGCAGGCGCAGTGTTTCCTGGCGATAGGCGCAGCCTTGCGGGCGGAGGCATCGGCCTGACATGGCGCAGCAGATCAACCTGATCAATCCGGAACTGCGCCCCAAGTTCGAATTGCTGACGGCGGCCTTGATGGCCAAGGTAGTCGCGGCTTTTGCACTGCTGCTGGGCATTTATGCCTGGAGCCTGTCGCACGAGGCGACCAAGCTTGCCCAGCAGCGCGAAGAGTGGGCGCATCGTACTCAGGACGAGCAGAGCAAGTTGTTGCAGGTTGCCCAGCGGAATCCGGTGCGGACGGTAAGCCAGGTGTTGCAGGCTGAAATCAAAATGACGGCGGAAAAGGTGTCTGAGCGCGAAAAAGTGTTCGCTGCGCTCAAGAGCGGTTCGATCAGAAGCCGTGCCGGATTTTCCGGTTTGTTGCACGGTTTTGCGCGCCAGAGCGTTAACGGCCTGTGGCTCACCGGCATCATGGCCAATGCCGCCGGCGACCAGATGCGCATCAGTGGCAAGGCGCTTTCGCCGGATTTGATTCCGCAATATCTGATGCGGCTTTCCGGCGACCAGGCATTGCATGGCCGCTCGTTTAGCACGCTGGAAGTGACCCAGCCCAAACAGGACACCGCAAAAGACCCCAAGTTGGCAGCAAGCAGCCAGGTGGCCGGGCAGATCGAATTCATCATCTCTGCGGAGAAACCTGCCGAATCCGGCGCCAGGAAGCCTCCCCCGCCAGCACCTGGTGCAAATTCGTGAAGCAATACTGGGATAAGGTTTCCACCACGGTGCTGGCGCTCAGCCAGCGCGAGCGCGTAATGGTATTGGGCGGCGTGCTGGCCTTGATCTGGGTGGTTTTCGATACGCTGCTGCTGACGCCGATGTTGCAGAAAAACAAGCTTTACCGCCAGGAAATAATCGTCAAGCAGGAGGAAGTGGCCAAGCTGCAACAGCAGGAGCTGAGCGTGATCAAGGCGGCCGAGGTCGACCCCGACGTCGGTAACAAGACGCATCTGACCGGCCTGCAGCGGCAGATGACCAAAATGGATGCCGATTTGCAGGCGATGGAACGTGAATTGATCGCCCCTGAGAATATGCCTCGCGTGCTGGATAACTTGTTGCAGAAGGATAAGCATCTCAAGCTGGTGTCGCTGAAAACGCTGCCGGTCAGCGGTTTGATGGATGGAACCGCCGATGCCAAAGGCGCACCCATGCCGGTCTTCGGAATTTACAAACATGGTTTTCAGGTGACGCTGGAGGGTGGCTATTTCGATTTGGCAAATTATGTGGCCGAGCTGGAGGCTTCGCCGTGGCGCATGCTGTGGGAAAATCTCGATCTCAATGCGAACGCATATCCCAAATCCACGCTAACGCTGACGCTTTACACATTGAGTCTGGACAAGACATGGCTGAGTCTCTGAAAGCGCTGGCAAAATGCAGTATGATGGCGTTTGGGCTGGCATGGATGGTACCGGCGCATGCCGATACGCTAAACGATCCGACGCGCCCGCCCAGCGGCATGCCGGTTCCGGGAGAAGCGCAGCCGGCGGCGAATCTGGGGCCGGTGCTGCAGATGGTCACCATCTCCAGGCATCGAAAGTCGGCCACGATCAGCGGCCAGCAGTTGCTGCTGGGAGAGAAATATGGCGAAGCAGTGCTGATCCGGGTCGCGGATGGTGAAGTGAGTTTGCGCAACGTCGACGGTTCGTTGGAAAACCTGCGCATGTATGCCGGCGTCGAGAAGAAAATGGTCCAGCCAGAAAAAAGGTACCGCCAGGCGCGGCCAACACAAGTTAGGTAATCAAGGAATGACGGGAAAGCTCCTCCCACGCATCCTGCTCTGGATGCTGTGCCTGACGTTGGCCGGATGCGGCTCCGCACCGCCGCGCGACCGCTCGACACTGGACCGTATCAACGCCGAATTGCGGCAGGCGGTTGACGACAACAGCAAACCCCAGCAGCAGGTTCCGGAGTCTGTCAATAACGCCTTGTTGCCGCCGCTCAAAATTGCCATTCCCAAAGCCAGCGCTAAACAGCTGGAGCAGCGCTTCGACCTGGTGATCAACGATGCGCCGGCAAACCAGGTATTCATGGGCATTGTTTCCGGCACGCGCTACAGCATGCTGGTGCATCCCGAGGTCAAGGGCAATATCTCGGTCAATCTCAAGGATGTGACGGTATTCGAGGCGCTCGACGCAATCCGCGATATGTACGGGTACGAATATCGCGTGGAAGGGTCGCGGATATTCGTGGAATCCGTAGCCTTGCAAACGCGCGTATTCCAGGTCAACTACATCAACAGCCAGCGCACCGGCGCCTCCGATACGCAGGTGATTTCCAATTCCGCCAACACCAGCAATACCAATAACCCCAACCGGGCGGCCGGTACCGGAACCGCGACTTCATCGACAGGCACGTCGACCAGCCGCGGTTCCATCAGCAGCAGCGTGCGCACGCAGTCGAGCAGCGACTTCTGGCCTGAACTCAGCACGGCGCTGAACAGCATCATCGGCGATGCCAATGGCCGCAAGGTCATCGTCAACCCGCAAGCGAGTATCGTGCTGGTGCGCGCGATGCCTGCGGAAATCCGCAGCGTTGAAAAATATCTGCGCCTGATGCAGGTGAATATCGAGCGCCAGGTCATTCTTGAAGCCAAGATCATCGAGGTCGAACTCAATGACCAGTCGCAGGCGGGCGTGAACTGGGCGGTGTTCGGCAACAGGGGCAATTCCCGCGTAACGATAGGCAACGTCAATCCGGACACCTTCCTCGGCAAGGGCGGCGGCAGGGTTTCGAGCGGGAGCCTGTCCTCTACCGGATCGGCGCTGGCCAGCGCGGCAGTTGGCGGCGTTGCCGGCTCGTTATTCGCGATTGCGGTGCAGGCAGCTAATTTTTCCAGCCTGATTTCTTTCCTGGAATCGCAAGGCGACGTGCACGTGCTTTCCAGCCCGCGCATCGCCACCATCAATAACCAGAAGGCGGTGCTCAAGGTGGGGACGGACGAATTTTTCGTAACCGGCGTTTCCACCAGCACCATCGCCTCCACCGGCGCCACCACGACGGTGCCGGAGGTGACGCTGAATCCGTTCTTTTCCGGCATCGCGCTGGACGTGACCCCGCAAATCGACGAGAACAGCAATATCACGCTGCACATCCACCCGTCGGTGAGCGATGTGTCTACCGTGACCAAGCTCATCAATATCGGTACCGGTCAGACCATCAGCCTGCCGCTGGCTTCCAGCAAGGTGAGCGAGACGGACAGCATCGTGCGTGCCAAGGATGGTCAGGTAATCGCGATCGGCGGCCTGATGAAGCAGAGCACAACCAGCGACAGGTCCAAGGTTCCCGGCTTGGGAGACACCAAAGGCGTCGGTGCCGCGTTCCGCCAGCATGCGCAAACCACGACCAAGAGCGAACTCGTGATATTGCTCAAACCGACGGTGGTGATGAACGAAAACAGCTGGAGCGAGGATATTCTTTCCACGCATGACCGCATCGGCAATTTCGACCGATCATCCGGAGCGGCCCAGTAGCGATGTATCTCGAACACTTCGGCCTGCGGGAATCCCCTTTCAACATTACGCCGGACACGGCCTTTTTTTTCGCCTCAGCCCGCTATCAGGAGGCGCTCAACACGTTGCTAATCGCTGCCCGCACCGGCGAAGGCTTCATGAAGATCACCGGCGAAGTGGGCACAGGCAAAACCCTGCTGTGCCGCAAATTCATCTCCAGCCTGGACGAAACGTTCAAGGTCGCCTATATCCCCAATCCTTATCTTGAGCCGCACTCCTTATTGCTGGCGCTGGCGGAGGAACTGGGCATCGAAATTGTCGATACCGGCCAGCATCATCTGCTCAAGTCGATTACGCAGGCCTTGACGGAGTTTTCCAACCAGGGCAGGCAGGTGATTATCTGCCTGGACGAGGCGCAGGCGATGCCGCTGGAAACCATGGAGGCGCTGCGCCTGCTGACCAACCTGGAGACAGAAAAGCGCAAGCTGTTGCAAGTGGTGATTTTCGGTCAGCCGGAACTGGAAGACAAGCTCAACCAGCAATCGATCCGCCAGCTCAAGCAGCGCATCACATTCGACTACCGGCTTAGCCCGTTGAACCGCGATGATTTGCATTATTACTTGAACCACCGCCTGATCGTCGCCGGCTATCAGGGGGGGCGCTTGTTCAGTTCCTGGGCTTTGTGGATGCTGCATCGCAGGACAGAGGGCATTCCGCGCCTGGTCAATATCGTCGCGCACAAGGCCATGCTGGCCGTGTTCGGCAAAGGCAGGAAAACCGTCGGCATGGCCGATGTCATGGCCGCCTGCAACGATACTGCCTCCACCCGCAAGATGAATTGGCGCTTCGCAGCATTACTGGGGGTGCTGATCGCGGTGCTTGCTGCCGCGGTTATGTGGAATGCGACGCAATGAGCCTGATTAACCGGATGCTGAAAGACCTGGACCAGCGCAAGGCATCGCCGCAAGGGAATCCCACGTTGGCGGGAGTTGTGCGCACGGTCGAGCCGGCAGAACGATCGATCGGCTTGATGGCAGGTCTTGGCGTAACAGTGCTGCTGGTGTTGGGTGCCGGATATTTTGCCTGGGTGGAATGGCTTGCGCCCGCGCAAGTGTCTCAGCCGGTTGAGACAAAGCTCCCGGAAGCCCGCAAGCTTCCGGCGCCGCCCGCGGCTTCGGCTGCACCCGCGCCGGCCCCTGCGGCTTTGTCTACACCTGTGGCGGAAACCTCTGGCAGCCGGTTGCCGGGGCTGGATATGGAACTGCGTACGTTATCGGCGTCAGTGCCGAAGAAGAAAACCGCACCGGCTGCTGATCCAGCGCCGGCAGTTGTGGCACCCGTTGCTGGAACCGTCAAGCCTGTCTCGGAAGACAAGCCCAAGGAGGCTCGCCCCGCAAAGTCCGCCCGGGTTTCGCGCGACGCCGCCCTTAAAAGTGTTACCCCGCAACAGAAGAGCGACAATTTATACAAGCAGGCGGTCGCCATGCTGCAGCAGGGAAGAGTCGCCGAGGCGCGCAGCACATTATGGCAGGCGCTGGATGAAACCCCCTCCAATCACAATGCCCGGCAACTGCTGGTGGGCTTGCTGGTGGAAAGCAAACGTAACGGCGACGCGGCGGTTTTGCTGCAGGACGGCATCAAGCTGGCCCCGGAGCAGACTGGTTTCGTGATGGCGCTGGCACGGTTGCAGGTGGAGGCCGGCAACCGGCAGATTAGTCTGCAAACGCTGGAGCAGGGCCTGAAGTACGCGGCCGATGATGCCGATTATCACGGGTTTTACGCCGCTTTGCTGCAGCGCGAGGAGCGGCATGAGGAAGCCGTGGCCAATTACCTGGCTGCTCTAAGGCAGGACCCCGCAAATATCAGCTGGCTGGTTGGCGTCGGCATATCGCTGCAAGCGCAGGGTAAATACGCGGATGCCAGGGAGGCTTTCGACCGTGCCAGGCAGTTGGACCAGTTATCTCCCGAATTGGCGACGTTCGTCGACCAGCGCCTGAGCCAGTTAAAAGGCAAATAAGCCTTAATCCAGCAGCGTTCTTGCTGCCACCCAACATTCGACATGGGCTGCGCCCGCCGATTTGAGCGTACGCGCCAATTCGTTCAAGCTGGCGCCGCTGGTCATCACGTCGTCCACTATCGCTATCCGTTTTTGCGTCATGTCCTGGATACAGGCGAAGGCATTGCGAATATTCTTGCCGCGCCGCTCGAGCGGCAAACCGGCCTGCGGCTCTGTCGCGCGTACCCGTAACACTGCATCCATTGACAGCGGTACTCCAATGTGCCGTGCCACGACACGGGCAATTTCACTAGCCTGGTTGAAGCCGCGCTCTCGAAGACGCTGCGGATGCAACGGCATCGGAATGACGAGGTCCGGCCGCAGCCGGCCGGCGGCGCGGTGCGCCAAACAGGTCCCTGCCAGTTCCGCGATTGGCAGCCTGCCCTGATATTTCAACGCACGCAGCAAAGCGTCCAGCGGAAACGCATAAATGAAAGCCGCACATGTCGCATCGAAATGCGGCGGGTGCTTAAGGCAATTGCCGCAGATTTCGGCCTGGGGCGAAGGGTTGCCGCAAACCGGGCACGCGGAACCGTGATGGAAAGGCAAGTCATGACGGCAATCGGGACAGATTTGCAGGCGGGCGCTATGCACGCCGCACAGCAGGCAATCCTGCGGCAGCAATGATTGTGCAATATTTAAGCAAATGTCAATAAATTGCATGTCTATGAATTGACATAATATAATGCGGGCTTTCCGTCAGAGTTGCCATTATGCCAGTGAAAACCATTACCGCCGCCCAGCAGCGCCGCGATGCCCAGATTTTCAATATGTTGTCATGCGCGGCCATCCTGCTGATGCCGCTGGTCATTCCGGCTTTGCTGTGGATTGCCGCTTCGATTTTCGTCCATGCTTCCATTGCGCATCATCCCAACCAGCGGGTGCGCGATTACCTCTATCCGGGCGGCTACCGTTTCTACGGCCTGGTGGGCGCGCTGGTGGTGGGGCTCAATTTCAGTCCGCAAATGTCCAAAGCCGTGGGCGGAGGCATCAGGCTGCTGTTCTTGGTATGGCTGGTCAGCGTACTGGTTGTAGTGCCGCTGGCGGTGCGCGATATTTTGCGGGCGCGCAAGGAAAACTGGCAGGACATTACCGTGGAGACCCCTCATGAATAAAGTAGCAGATTTGCCCACCACCCGTAAAAGCTGGCGCATCGACGAAATCGTCGAATTGTTCGAACTACCTTTCGCGGATCTGATTCATCGCGCGCAGACCGTGCACCGCGAACATTTCGACCCTAACGCGGTACAGGTGAGCACGCTGCTGTCGATCAAGACCGGCGGCTGTTCCGAGGACTGCGGCTACTGCCCGCAATCCGCCCATCATGACGCCGGCGTCGAGAACCAGAAATTGCTGGATGTGGACGAGGTAATTGCCGCAGCGCGCGCCGCCAAGGAAAGCGGCGCCAGCCGTTTCTGCATGGGAGCGGCCTGGCGCAGTCCGAAACAGCGCGACCTGGAGCCGGTGCTGAAAATGATTGCCGAAGTAAAAGCGCTGGGGCTGGAAACCTGCGCCACACTGGGCATGCTCAAGGACGGCCAGGCCAATCGACTGAAAGATGCCGGGCTCGACTATTACAACCACAACCTGGACACCGCGCCGGAATTCTACGGCGAAGTCATCGGCACCCGCACTTACCAGGACCGGCTGGATACACTAGAGCAGGTGCGCGACGCCGGCATGAACGTATGCTGCGGCGGCATTGTCGGGATGGGTGAATCGCGCTTGCAGCGCGCCGGCCTGATCGCCCAGCTGGCGAATATGGAAACACCGCCGGAATCGGTGCCGATCAACCTCCTGACGCAGGTGGAAGGCACCCCGCTGTATGGCACCGAGGCGCTGGACGAGATCGAGTTCGTGCGCACCATCGCCGCTGCCCGCATCACGATGCCGGAATCCCATGTGCGCCTTTCCGCCGGCCGCGGCCAGATGTCGGATGCGACGCAAGCGTTATGTTTCATCGCCGGCGCAAATTCGATCTTTTATGGCGAAAAACTGCTGACCACCGGCAATCCGGACACCGAGGCCGATCGGCAGCTGTTCGACAAGCTCGGTATTCATCCGGAATGATTTTGAAGTGCGGGGGATGCGGGGAAAACCGGGTTCTCCGTGACTCTTTCCGTATTCCCCGTGGCTAAATTGCCTTTCTCGGATCTCGCCGAATCGCTCGCCGAGCGCGAAGCCGCCGGCCTGCTGCGTCGTCGGCTGGTGCTGGAAAGCGCGCAGGGCGCGCGTATTCGGGTCGAAGGACGGCAAGTACTGTCGTTCTGCAGCAACGACTATCTTGGCCTGGCCAATCATCCGGCGCTGATCGAGGCCGCCAAGGCGGCCGCCGACGAGGCCGGCGTGGGCGGCGGGGCGTCGCATCTCATCACCGGCCATCACCGGCTGCACCATGGACTGGAAGAAGCGCTGGCGGACTTCGCCGGCTTGCCGCGCGCGCTGCTGTTCTCCACCGGCTACATGGCCAATCTCGGCGTCGTCACCGCCCTGGTCGGGCGCGGCGATGCGGTGTTCGCCGACCGCCTCAACCATGCCTCGCTTAACGACGCGGCAGTGTTGTCGCGCTCCGAACTCAAGCGCTTTGCCCACAATGACATGGCTCAGCTAAAAAAACTGCTGGCCGCGTCAACGGCCAAGCGCAAGTTGGTGCTTGCCGACGCGGTGTTCAGCATGGACGGCGATATTGCGCCGGTTGCAGACTTGCTTGCGCTATGCGAGCAGTACGATGCCTGGCTGATGCTGGACGACGCGCACGGCTTCGGCGTATTGGGGGAAAGCGGACGCGGAATACTGGAATACGCCGGTTTGAGCAGCCCCCGCATCATCTACATGGCCACGCTGGGCAAGGCGGCAGGCGTGGCCGGGGCTTTCGTCGCCGGCGACCCGGTATTGGTCGAGAGCCTGATCCAGAATGCCCGCACTTACGTCTATACCACGGCCACGCCGCCCTTGCTTGCCGCCGCATTGCTCGCCAGCCTGGAAATCATCGCCGGCGAACAATGGCGGCGCGCACGCTTGCAGGAACTGATCGCCGTACTGCGCAGCCGATTGCAGCTCAACCGCTGGCAACTGGCGAATTCTGCAACGCCGATACAACCACTCGTCATCGGCAGCAATAAAGAGGCTGTAGAAGTAAGCGAGTGCTTGCTGAAACACGGCATACTGGTGCCCGCCATTCGTCCCCCCACAGTTCCCCAAGGCACCGCGCGCCTGCGCATTTCGCTTTCCGCGGCCCATACCGTCGAGGATGTCGCCGCGCTGGCCCAGGCGCTGAACGAAATCGAACGCGCATGAGCTTGCATGTCGAAACCCTGGGGCAAGGCCCGGATCTGGTGCTGCTGCACGGCTGGGGCATGCACGGCGGCGTGTGGGCGCCGGTGGCGAAGCAACTGGCAGCCTCGTTCCGGCTGCACATCGTCGACCTGCCCGGCCTTGGGCACAGCGCCGCGGTAGCGCCGTATACGCTGGAGAACCTGGCTGCCGCGGTCGCACGTATTGCGCCGCCAGGGGCGATCGCTTGCGGATGGTCGCTGGGCGGGCAAGTGGTGCTGCGCTGGGCGATGCAGCAACCGCAGCACATTGCCAGACTGGTGCTGGTGGGAAGCACGCCGCGCTTCGTCAGCGGCGGCGATTGGCAATTCGGCGTGGCCGAAGACGTGTTCCGCGAATTCGCCGCGCAGGTGCGGCAGGATTATCGCGCTACGCTGTCGCGTTTTCTCGCGTTGCAGGCTTACGGCGGGGATGCCGCCAAGGAAACCGTGCGCCAGCTGCGCGAGCATTTTTTCGAGCGTGACGAACCGGCGCCGCAAACCTTGCAGGCTGGCCTGGATGTCCTGCTGGCAACCGATTTGCGCGCCGGGCTTGGCGCTGTGACGGCCCCCGCATTGGTGCTGCACGGCGATTACGACAAACTGGCGCCGGTGGAAGCCGGACGCTGGCTGGCGCAGCATTTGCCTTGCGCGCAACTGCGGGTTTGCAACAACGCTTCGCATGCTCCCTTCCTGTCGCACCCAGCCTGGTTTGTCGATGTGCTGCGGGAGTTCTGCCATGGATAACAGCGCTTACCGCATCGACAAGAAGCGCGTGCGGGATTCCTTCGGCCGGGCCGCGGCGAGCTACGATGCAGCCGCGATCATGCAGCGGGAAGTGTTCGAGCGCATGTTCGCCCGCCTGGACCTGGTGAAACTGGCGCCGCAGGTGATTCTGGATGCGGGCTGCGGCACCGGGCTGGGCACCTCGCGGCTGGCGCAGCGCTACAAAAACAGCCGCGTGCTGGCGCTGGATATCGCGCCGCCGATGCTGCAACTCGCCGCCGCGCGGCAGCCATGGCTGTCGCGGCTGGCTTGGCGTTCGCGCCAGGCATTCGTCTGCGGCGACATCGAAGCGCTGCCGCTCGAGGATGGGAGCGTCGACCTGGCGTGGTCCAACCTGGCCATGCAATGGTGCAACGATCTCGACCTGGCCTTCCGCGAACTGCACCGCGCATTGCGCCCGGAGGGGCTCTTGATGTTCAGCACGTTCGGGCCTGATACGCTGATGGAACTACGCGAGGCGGCGAGCGCCGATCCGGCGCATACCCATGTCAGCCGGTTTCTGGACATGCACGACATCGGCGATGCCCTGGTGCGCGCCGGCTTCAAAGATCCGGTGATGGACATGGAACGCTTTACCCTGACCTACGACGATGTGCGGGGGTTGATGCGCGACCTCAAGGCCATAGGCGCGCGCAACGCGACCGAAGGGCGCAGGCGCGGCCTCGAGGGAAAATCGTTTCTGCAGCGGCTGGCCGACAATTACGAACGTTTTCGCCGGCAGGGCAAACTGCCGGCCACCTATGAAGTGGTTTACGGCCACGCATGGAAGGCACAACCGCATCCGTCGCTGCCGGGCGGGGCCCAGCCCATCACCTTGCACCGGCACAAATGAAGCAGGCCTATTTCATTACCGGCACCGATACCGGCATCGGCAAAACCTTCGTCAGCTGCGCCTTGCTGCGTGCGTTTGCGGCTCAGGGCCTGCGCGCGGTTGGCATGAAGCCGGTCGCGGCCGGATGCCGCAGCGAACACGGCAGGCTGGTATCGGATGACGTCGCGCAACTGCTGGCGTCGGGCAACGTCGAGGCGGACCGGGACGCGGTCAATCCCTACGCTTTCGAGCCGCCGTTGGCGCCGCATATCGCCGCCGCCATGGCTGGAACGCATATCCGGCTGGAGCCGATACTGGAAAGATTCGCCATGCTGCAGGCCCAGGCCGACGTCGTGATCGTGGAAGGGGTGGGAGGCTTTCGCGTGCCGCTCAACGACAGCCAGGACACCGCCGATCTGGCCGTCGCGCTGCAGCTGCCGGTCGTTCTGGTGGTCGGCATGCGCCTGGGCTGCCTCAACCATGCTTTGCTGAGCAGCGATGCAGTCTCGCGGTCCGGCTTGCGCCTGGCAGGCTGGGTGGCGAATCAGGTCGAGCCCGCAATGCCGGCATTGCGGGACAATATCGCAACGCTCGAACAGCGTCTGCCGGCGCCACGCATCGCAACGTTGCCGTTCCAATCGGAACTGGATAGGCATCCGGCGCAAGGAATCTCCGCTGCCGCCGAATTTCTGGCAAGCTGGCCCGAACTCCGCTCTAGGAGCGGAGTTGTTGACTAACGGGCACACAGCTTCCATAATCCCACCACATCGTTTGATAAAGGCGAGCCTGGCCGTAAGGCAGGGGCGCAAAATTACCGGTCCATGGCGGTATTTCAGGATAGCGGGATTGCCGGACGACACTTCTTGCTCCCCACCAAAGGGTGGGCGGTGTCAGTGCTATCACGCCATTCCTGATGTCGATCTGGCCATGCCTCACGAGGAGATCTTGGCATCATGAATTCAATATTGGAAAAATTGGTTGAGAATCTTAATCTGCGCAAGCAGTTCCTGATTCTTTCCGCACTGGTGACGATTGCCTTTGTCGTGAGTTATTTCGTCAATTCGCTGCCGGTAACCATTGCCTTTCTGATTTTGAATATCTTCACGGCGCTATGGTTCGGCATGCGCGCCGCGCGGCGTGCCACGGCCATCGTCGGGGCTCTGCAAACAATGGCGGCAGGCAATCTTTCGAAGAAATTCGGCCTCAACGGCAAGGACGATTTCGCCTGGATGGGCTACGAATATGACAACGCTCGCAAAGGCACTGCCAAGCTGATCCTGACGCTGCGCGACACCGCGGTGGACCTCAACGGCGCTGCGACGGACATGAGCGGCATCTCTTCGCGCACCAAGGAAGCCATTGCCAGCCAGGGCGAGCGTACCCACCAGATTGCCGACAGCATCATGCATCTGGCGGATCAGATCAAGGATGTCTCGTTGCATGCCTCCAATGTCGCGGCAACGGCGCGCGAAGCCAATACATCGGCGGTCAGCGGCAGTGCGGTGGTGGGTGAGACCATCCATGCGCTGGAGCATATTTCCAGCGATGTGCAGGGCATCGCCGAGTCGATTGCCTCGCTGCAAGACGAAATCAACAAGATCAGCACCGTGATGCAGGTGATACGCGATATTTCCGAGCAAACCAATCTGCTGGCGCTGAATGCCGCGATCGAAGCCGCACGCGCCGGCGAAGCCGGACGGGGATTCGCTGTGGTGGCCGACGAGGTGCGCAATCTGTCGCAGCGTACCGGCAAGTCCACCGAAGAAATCAACCAGATTATCACCAGCCTGCAGAACAAGGCGCAGCAGGTATCCAGGACGGTGTGCGAAAAGCAGGGCGATGCGGCTACCGCCGCCGGTAATGCCAAATCTGCGGATGCGGCGCTGCAAGGTATTCTGACTTCGGTCAAAACCATCGTCGGCATGTCAGACACCATCGCCACACTGGCGTCGCAGCAGGAAACCGCAGTCGGCGGCATTACCGAAGCGGTGACTTATATCGAGGATTTGTCCCAGCAGAACGCGCAGGAAGCCAATGCCTTCCACAGCATGTCGCAGAGCCTGAAAGAGAAAGCGGAAAACCTGAGCACGGTAGTGTCGAAGTTCAGCGTTTAGCTGTCAGCCGACAGCCAAAAGAAAACGGCAGCCCAGGCTGCCGTTTTTGTTTTTATCCGACCGAGTTATGCGGCCTGCACCGGAATGTCGCGGCGCTTGTCCTTGATGCGGTTCATCGCATCCACGTACACCAGTTCCGGCTTGTATTTTTCCAGTTCCAGCTCGTTGTACACGGCATAGGTGGCGATGATCAGGATGTCGCCGGGCATGGCCTTGCGCGCGGCGGCGCCGTTGACCGAGATGATGCCGGAATTGCGCTGCGCGCGGATCGCATAGGTGCTGAAGCGCTCGCCGTTGTTGACGTTGTAAATTTCAATCTGCTGGTATTCGCGAATGTCCGCAGCCTCCAGCAATTCTTCGTCAATCGCACAGGAACCTTCATAGCCCAGCTCCGCATGCGTAACGCGCACCCGGTGCAGCTTGGATTTGAGCATGGTTCTTTGCATATGGAGCCTTTAGCTATCCGTTTGATTCAAAAGGACGGCTATTATAATCAGTTGAGCTGCGGGACGCAAAATTCGATATTGTCGATGAGGCGGGTTTTCCCCAGCCGTGCTGCGCCCAGCACAACCAGGTTGCGGTCGTTTGCTGCCGCCGCAGCCAGCGTGTCGGCGCTGCGCACCTCGATGTAATCGACAATCCACCCCATCATCGTCAGGTATTGCATGGTTTGCGTTTCGATCGCCTTGAAATCGCGTCGTCCGTCCCGCACCGTTTTTACTACCTGTTGCAGCGCCTTGAACAGGCGCGGCGCTTCGACGCGCTGCTCCGGCCTGAGATAGCCGTTGCGCGAGCTCATCGCCAGCCCGTCGGCCTCGCGCACGGTTTCACCGGCGACGATGGCAACCGGCACGTTCAGCTGCCGCACCATTTCGCGGATGATGAATAGCTGCTGGAAGTCCTTGTTGCCGAACAGCGCGGCCTGCGGCTGCAGCAGGTTGAACAGCTTCAGCACTATGGTCGCGACACCGTCGAAATGACCGGGACGATACGCACCGCACAGCTCGCCCGCAATCGGCGGCGCTTGCACGATGACGGTTTGCGGTTGCGGGTAGAGGTCGGCCTCATTCGGCGTGAACACGACATCTACGCCGGCAGCATAGAGTTTCCGGCAGTCCTCGGCCAGCGTGCGTGGATAACTGGCCAGGTCTTCGTTGGCGCCGAACTGCAGCGGATTGACGAAAATGCTGGCGACGATGCAATCGCCATGCTGCCGGGCCTGTTCCATCAATGAGATATGCCCGGCATGCAGATTGCCCATGGTCGGCACGAAAGCGATGTTGCTGACGTTATGCAGCCGCTCGCGCAGTTCGGGAACTCGGGAGATGATTTCCATCAGAATAAATGTGCGGGCATGGGGAAGCTACCGTTTTTAACGGCTTCGACATATTGGCGCAAGGCGGTCTGCACGCTGTCGGCGCCGTGCATGAAATTATGCGCAAATCTGGGTGTTTTGCCGGGATAAATACCCAGCATGTCGTGCTGCACCAATACCTGGCCGTTACAATCCGGTCCGGCGCCTATGCCTATCGTGGGAATCGCCAGCTGTGCGGTTGCCTGCCTGGCCAGCGCTGCCGGCACCATTTCCAGTACCAGCAGGCCGGCGCCGGCCTGCTGCAGGGCGAGCGCGTCGCCCTGCAGGCGAGCGGCATCGCCCGCGCTTTTGCCCTGCACGCGGTAGCCGCCAAGCTGATGCACCGACTGCGGCGTGAACCCTAGGTGGCCGCACACCGGGATGCCGCGCCGGGTGAGGAAAGCAACGGTTTCGGCCATCACGGCACCTCCTTCCAGCTTGACCATCTGCGCGCCGGCGGCCATCAGCCGTGCGGCGTTGCGTAACGCCTGTTGCGGCGACTGCTGGTAACTGCCGAAAGGCATATCGGCGATGACATAGGCGCGACTTGCGCCTTTGGCAACGCAGCGCGTATGGTATTGCATGTCGCGCAGCGTGACCGATAGCGTCGTCGTCTCGCCCTGCAGCACCATGCCCAGCGAGTCGCCCACCAGCAGCGCGTCTACCCCGGCCTCTTCCATCAGCATGGCAAAGCTGGCGTCGTAGCAGGTCAGCACGGCGATTTTCTCGCCGCGCGCTTTCATTTCGTTGAGTGTCGCCAGCGTCGTCATGCCAGGTTGGGATTGAAGTATTCGCGCTGCCCGCGCATTTTCTCGATGCGCTCCAATAGCAGGTGGAAAGCCTCGTCGCTGGCCGCAACGTCCAGATGCTCGTTGTTGATGATCAGCAAGGGCGCTGCTTCGTACTGATGGAAAAATTCGCTGTAACTGGCGGCGAGGCGTTCCAGGTATTCGCGGCTGATGGTTTGCTCGTAAGCGATGGCGCGCTTGTGGATACGCTCCAGCAGGGCATCGACCGGAACCTGCAGGTAGAGCACGAGATCGGCAGGCCGGGTTTGTGGTTGCAGATGCTGGTAAATGGTGCGATACAACGCGAATTCGCTGTCGTTGAGGTTGAGGCGGGCGAATAGCGGGTCTTTGTCCAGGAAAAAATCGGCAATGGTGGCTCCGCCGAACAGGTCGGGCTGCGCCAGTCCGCTCAACTGTTCGGCGCGCTGAAACAGGAAAAACAGCTGGGTAGCCAGTGCGTGGCGGTCGGGGTTGGCGTAGAACTTTTCCAGAAACGGGTTGGCGCCGGCATTCTCTAATAGCAGTTGCGCGGAAAAACGCTCCGCCAGTTTCCGCGCAAGCGTGGATTTGCCGCTGCCGATCGGGCCTTCGACGACGATGTAGGGGTATTTTCTGGTCAGCGTCATCGCCCGGTTATTTTTTCCACGCCTTGGTCGCTGCTCGCCCGCAACAGGTCGGAGACGCGGCCTTTGCCTGGGATCTCCAGATCGGGCGCGATCTCTGCCAGCGGAAACAGCACGAATCCGCGTTCATGCAGCCTGGGGTGTGGCAGCGTGAGTTCAGGGGTATGCATTACCTGATCATCATAAAGCAAAAGATCGAGGTCCAATACCCGTGGGGCATTGGGGAAAGGCCGTTCGCGGCCGAAGCCGGCTTCCAGCGCGAGCAAGGCGCGCAGCAGTTCCAGCGGCGATAGCGCCGTGGAAACCTCGGCCGCGGCATTGATGAAATCCGGCTGGTTGTCATAGCCTATCGGCGCGGTGCAATAGAGCGAGGACTGGCGTGTCACGCGGGTGGCGGGCAGTTCCGCAAGCCGCTCCAAAGCCCGCGACACTTGCATTGCCGGATGCTGCAGGTTGCTGCCGAGAGCGATGAAGGCGCGCCCGCTCATGGGGTGTTGCCGGAATGCGGGCCCTGTGAGCCGCCGGAATTCGGGCTTCTGCGCCGGCGCCGACGTTTTTTCGGCGCGGTGTCGGGCTGCAGCATGTTGTTGCGGGTTTCGGTGTCGGCATGGGCGAACCGATCCCACCATTCCACCAATTCCATCGGCAGTTCGCCGGATTCGCAGCGCAGCAGCAGAAAATCGTAGCCGGCGCGGTAGCGTTCGTGTTCCAGCAGGCGGAACGGACGTTGACCGGCGCGCTGCTCGAACCGCGGCTGCAGGCCCCAGATTTCCTTCATTGTGACGGAATAGCGTTTGGGAATCGCCAGCTTGCCGGCCTGGATATCGGAAACTTCGTGCATGGCTTCAAACAGCGCGGGCAAGGGTTTCATGCCGGTGCTCTGGTGTTTCTGCCATGAAGTCAGCACCTCGTGCCACAGCAGCGTTGCGAACAGGAACGCGGGCGAAACCGGTTTGTCCTGCTGTACGCGGTCGTCGGTATTCTTCAGCGCCAGTTTGACGAAACGTTCGCCCATCGGTTGCTCCAGCACTACGTCGAGCAACGGCAGCACGCCATGGTGCAGACCGTGCTGGCGCAATGCGGCGGCGCTTTCCATCGCGTGACCGGACAGAAACAGCTTGAGCATCTCCTCGAACAGGCGCGATGGCGGCACGTCCTGCAATAGATCGGCCAGTTTGGGGATCGGCGTTTCGGTCGCGCGGTCGAGCTGCATTTCCAGCTTGGCGGAAAGCCTGACAGCACGCAGCATGCGTACCGGATCTTCGCGGTACCTGGTTTCCGGGTCGCCGATAATGCGCAAAACCTTGGCTTTGATGTCGGGCACGCCGCGGTGGTAATCCCACACCTCTTCGGTCGCAGGGTTGTAATACAGCGCATTGATGCTGAAATCGCGGCGTTCGGCGTCTTCCTGCAGGGTGCCGAAGACGTTGTCGCGCAGGATGCGGCCGCTGTCGGTGACCTGGGCGTCGCTCTCGCCATTTTCATCGACGGCGAGATGGCTGCCGCGGAACGTGGTGACTTCGATGGTCTCGTTGCCGAACATGACATGCACGATACGGAATCGGCGGCCGATGATACGCGCTCGGCGGAAGACCTGGCGCACTTGTTCCGGCGTGGCGTCGGTGGCGACATCGAAATCCTTGGGTACGCGGCCCAGCATCAGGTCGCGCACCGCGCCGCCGACAATGAAACCGGAATAGCCAGCTTTTTGCAGGCCTTCGACGGTTTTGAGCGCGCCGGAGCTGATTTTGTGTTTATCGATGCCGTGAGTCCGGCGGGAGAATTTCTGAACGTCGGAGTTAGTCCCCGGCGTTTTTTTCTTGGGCTGGAAAACACGTTGCAACAGTTTGCGGATCATTGACGGGATTGCGATTTTTCTGATGTTAAGTCGGCGGATTATAACGCAAAACCGCCGTCATTCGTCGTCTTCGAGTGGATCTTGGAGGAACGGAGAATTCCTTGCCGGAGACATGCTTATTTGTCTGGGAAAATGGATATAAATTAAGGTAAAATTAAAAATTACGCGTATTGAAGATAAACGGATGCACATTTGGCTCAATCTGGCTAAAATGGACATCGAGACTTTTTCATCCAGGATGCAAAGATGCTGATTTCACGTACCAGCCAATATGCCATACAGGCATTGATTTATATTGCATTAAAAGGGGAAGGTGCGCCCATTTTGAGCCGTGAGGTTGCGGAACAGCTCGGCGTCCCTTCGGCCTACCTGGCCAAGATCATGCAGATGCTGTGCAAGGGCGGCATTCTTACTTCGTACCGGGGACGGCTCGGCGGTTTCTGCCTGCGCGAGAGCCCTGAAAAGGTCGATCTGATGCGGGTGCTGCTGATTACCGAAGGGCAGGATTTTACCACACATTGCGTTCTGGGCCTGAAGGAGTGCGGAGACGAAACCGCATGCCCCATGCATTCCAGATTCAAGCCGATCAAGGCCGAAATCGTTTCTATGCTCAACGATCAGAATCTGGCCAATCTGGCGGAAGCTGTGCGGGCGGGCAAGTATCGATTGACCGATATCCCCGGCGAACTGTTGCCGGCATAGTAAAACGGTTGATTTCATCGCTGGAATTAACCGCTGAATTACCGAAGAACAGGTAACGGCACGCAAGAAATGCCGTTACAGTAATACTTTCTCGATTCCCCCCTGGTTGGCCTTCGCCAGATAATCCTGCATCCAGTTCGGTCCCAGCAGGTGTTTGGCCATTTCCACGACAATGTAGTCGGCGTCGACGCCGGTATCCTCGCTGTAACGTTCCAGCCCCTGCAGGCACGACGGGCACGAGGTGAGGATCTTGATCGGCCGGCCTTCCGCCCCGCCCAGCTTGGCGACGCCGCGTTCCAGTTCTTCCTGCTTGCGCATTTTTACCTGGGTGGCGATATCCGGCCGCGCCACCGCAAACGTACCCGATTCGCCGCAGCAGCGGTCGTTGAGTTGAACCGGGCTGCCCATCAGCTGGTTGGCGACCTTGATGCCATCGTAGGTCTTCATCGGCGTATGGCAGGGCTCGTGGTACATGTAGCGCGTGCCGGTCACGCCTTCCAGCTTGAGGTTTTTCTCCATCAGGTATTCGTGGATGTCAAGCAGGCGGCAGCCGGGGAATATCTTGTCGAATTCGTACTTCAGCAGCTGGTCCATGCAGGTGCCGCACGACACCACCACGGTTTTGATGTCGAGGTAATTGAGCGTATTGGCGACGCGGTGGAACAGCACGCGGTTTTCCGTTGTGATCTGCTGGCCCTTGTCATGATTGCCAGCGGAGGTCTGCGGATAGCCGCAGCACAGATAGCCCGGCGGCAGCACGGTGATGGCACCCACTTCATACAGCATGGCTTGCGTGGCCAGGCCCACCTGCGAGAACAGCCGCTCCGAGCCGCAACCGGGGAAATAGAACACCGCGTCCGCATCTTCTCCGGCTTTCAGCGGGTCGCGGATCACCGGCACCATGGTCGGATCTTCCAGGCCCAGCATCGCGCGCGAGGTCTTGTTGGGCAGGCCCTTGGGCATTGGCCGGTTGAGGAAGTGCACCACCTGTTCCCGGATCGGTGCCTTGCCGACCGTGGCCGGCGGCATGCGCTTGAATCCGCCGATCAGCCCCAGCTTTTTGGCGCCTTGATGCGCCAGGCGCTGCGCGGCATAACCGAACCGGATCATACCGGCACGGATCAGCCTGATGGTGGCCGGGTCCTTGGCGTTGAGGAAGAACATAGACGCCGTGGTGCCGGGGTTGAAGTTCTTCTTGCCCTGCTTGCGCAGAAAGTTGCGCATCGCAATCGACACGTCGCCGAAGTCGATATCCACCGGGCACGGATTGAGGCATTTATGGCATACCGTGCAATGGTCGGCGACGTCGTTGAACTCGTCGAAATGCTGCAGCGAAATGCCGCGCCGCGTCTGTTCCTCATACAAGAACGCCTCGATCAGCAGGCTGGTCGCCAGTATCTTGTTGCGCGGGCTGTATAAAAGATTGGCGCGCGGCACATGGGTGGTGCATACCGGCTTGCACTTGCCGCAGCGCACGCAGTCCTTGATCGAGTCGGCGATTTCGCCGATCTCGGACTGCTCCATGATCAGCGATTCCTGCTCCAGCAGGCCGAAGCTGGGGGTGTAGGCGCGGCTGAGGTCGGCACCGTGCAGCAGCTTGCCCTTGTTGAAGTGGCCATCGGGGTCGACCTTTTGCTTGTATTCGGCGAAGGTGTTGATGGCCTTGTCGTCGAGAAATTCCATCTTGGTGATGCCGATGCCGTGCTCGCCGGAAATCACCCCGCCCAGATCCGTCGCCAACCGCATGATGCGCGCTACCGATTCATTAGCTTCGTGCAGCATGTGGTAATCGTCGGAATTGACCGGGATGTTGGTATGCACGTTGCCGTCGCCGGCATGCATGTGCAGCGCGATGAACACGCGGCCCTTCAGCACGGTTTTGTGAATCTCGTCGCAACGCTCCAGAATCTTACTGTAAGAGCGCCCGGAGAAAATCTGGTGCAGGGTTTTCCTCACTTCGCGTTTCCAGGAAACGCGCAGATGATGCTCCTGCACGGCGCGGAAGATATTGGCGATCTGGTTGAGCCCGGAGCGCGCCAGCACTTCCTCGGCTAGGTTTCCCAGTTCGTGCAATGGCGAATCGAGGTGATCCAGCACGCGGCTCCAATGCGCGCGGGTTTCGCCCAGCAGCGCAATTGCCTGCTCGCGCTTTGCCGCCAGCATCTCCGGGTCGGTCTGGGTGTCTTCGTCCTGCACCAGCGGCAGGTCGCCGTTCATGAAGGCTTCCAGGGCGTCCAGCAGGCGCAGTTTGTTCTTGATCGACAGTTCGATATTGATGCGTTCCACGCCGTCCGAATAATCGCCCAGGCGTTCCAGCGGAATGACGACGTCTTCGTTGATCTTGAACGCATTGGTGTGCGCGGCGATCGCGGCGGTGCGGGCACGATCGAGCCAGAATTTCTTGCGCGCCTCGCTTGACACGGCAATGAAGCCTTCGCCGCCGCGTACATTGGCCAGGCGCACGATATGCGAGGCTACGGTGCCGATGTCGTTTTCGTCGTCGCTCGCAACGTCGGCGACCAGCACCATCTTGGGGCGCTCGGCGCGGCTGGCCTTGGTGGCATAGCCGACAGCCTTCAGGTAGCGCTCATCCAGGTGCTCCAGCCCGGCCAGCAACGAAGTGGGATGCTGGTCCAGATAGTTTTTGATTTCGACGATGGCCGGCACCGCGAGTCCCACCGAGCCGAAAAACTCCAGGCAGATGGTGCGCACATGCGCAGGCATTTTGTGCAGGATGAAGGTGGCCGACGTGATCAGGCCGTCGCAGCCTTCTTTCTGGATGCCCGGCAGGCCGGCCAGGAACTTGTCGGTGACGTCCTTGCCGAGGCCGGTTTTGCGGAAATGCGGGCCGGGGATTTCGAGAATCTGCGGTTCGCCCCGCAGTGTTTTGCCGTCTTCGGCATGGCGCGTAATGCGGAACCGCGCCGTTTCAATGTCGTGGATCTTGCCCAGGTTGTGGTCCAGCCGCTCCACCGTCATCCAGGTGGCATCCGGCGTCACCATACGCCACGAGGCCAGGTTGTCGAGCGCGGTGCCCCACAGCACGGCCTTCTTGCCGCCGGCGTTCATCGCCACGTTGCCGCCGATGCACGAGGCATCGGCCGAGGTCGGGTCGACGGCGAACTCGAAACCGGCATCGGAGGCGGCTTCCATCACGCGCCGCGTCACCACGCCGGCGCCGCAGCGTATCGTCGGCACTTTGCCGGCCACGCCCGGCAGTTCGGTCATCTCGACCGCGCTCAAGGCTTCCAGCTTTTCGGTATTGATCACCGCGGACAATGCGGTCAACGGTATTGCCCCGCCGGTATAGCCGGTGCCGCCGCCGCGCGGAATGATAGTGAGCCCCAGCTCGATACAGGCTCGGACCAGTGCCGCGATCTCTTCCTCGGTATCGGGGTTGATGACGACGAAAGGATATTCCACGCGCCAGTCGGTGGCGTCGGTGACATGCGAAACGCGGGCCAAGCCATCGAACTGGATATTGTCCTTGCGCGTGATCCTGGCGAGGCGCGACATGGCTTTGCGGCGCAGGGCCGTAGTCTGGCGAAAGTCTTCCTCGAAGCGGGCGACGGCGCTTCGCGCAGCTTCAATCAGCTTGATTACCGGCGGATTGTTGTGGCTGCGTTCCTCAATCGCTTCGATGCGGTGATGCAGGGCGCCGATCAGGGCCTTGCGGCGCTTGGTGTTGGAAAGCAGGTCGTCTTGCAGGTAGGGGTTGCGGGTGACCACCCACAGGTCGCCCAGCACCTCGAACAGCATGCGGGCGGAGCGGCCGGTTTTGCGTTCGGCACGCAGCTGGTTGAGGATGTCCCACGCTTCGGCACCGAGGAAACGGATGACGATTTCCCGATCGGAGAACGAGGTGTAGTTGTATGGGATTTCGCGCAGGCGAGTGGCCATGGGCATTAACGGTCAAAGTAACTCAACGCATTATTGTAGCACAGCCGGGGTTTCATGGTTAAGCCATTGATTATTATAATTTAACCATAAGTTGAATATGGCGGATGACAACTGCGGTGGATTGATTTGAAAGCGGAAATTTACACGATGCCGCCGCAGTATTCGCCGAAAAATACCTTGACTATGCTATTGAACTGATAATCGATTTGCTCCATTGTCGGCTGCAGGATGCTGACCGGCAATCCGAGGCGCTCCCATGCCTCGGGGTGCACCGGAGAAACGATAAACTCGCCGCGGCTGCCGTATTGCATTGCATTGATGATGATGTCGGCCACATGCAGCGTAGCCGCTTCTACAGCATAGGTGCTAGCCAATTCTGGTGTGTGGTGATGCTCCACGGCTTCCTGCAATGCTTCCGGCAGATGCCAGGATTGCAATATGACTTTGCCCAGGAGCGCATGGTCGAAGCCCACGATTTCGCGTTCTTGATGGTGCAGCGGCCCGTTGCCGTCGCGCGCGCGCAGGATCGCCATCAGTGCCTGCTCGGGAATATGCACGTAAAACAAAAGGCCGCCGATGTCGTGCAGCAATCCGGCCAGGAAAAAGCGTTCGATGTTGGGTTCTCCGCGATGCGCGGCAAGAATGCGTGCGGTGATGCCGCAGGCGAAGCTGTGGCGCCAGTAAGATTGCATGCTGACGATATCGGGATCCATGCCGTCGAACATGCGAAGGATCAATACAGACAAAGCCAAATCGCCGATTTGGCGGGCGCCAATGTTGTCTATGGCGCTGTCTATGGTTTCAATGCGGGAAGAAAAGCGGAACAAGGTGCAATTGGCGAGTTTTACCAGGCATTTGGCAAGCGCGGTATCTTCTGCGATGATGGCGCTGATGGATGCGGTCGTACTGTTGCTGTCGACTATCGCGGCGTCGAGCCTGGAGTACAGCTCCGGCAATTCGGGTACATCGACGTAGCGGAAAATTCTTTTTATTTTTTCCTGGGGCATCAGGAATCTCTGGTCAGTTGGCGGATGCGGCGCTCGATACACAGCCGGTGCAATTCGCGCATCATCGGATGTTCGTGGTTGGCGTGGCGGAAGAGATCGCCCATTTCGTGCTGTACACGCTCCAGAATGTCTTGCGGACATTCCGGATAGATAAACTGTTCATTTTCCTGTCGAGGGGTAACTGCATCCATCTTTTTGACGTGCTCCAATGTCATGCATGTTGCTCGGCTCGAGCAGCCTTTTGTATGGCCGTGCCACTTAATAGGATATTTTAAGATACTTTAATCCAATTAATGACAAATGCCGAGAAAAATACCAAAATGCCTTTCTCGTTTAACAGAGCGTGCGCCGTGCCCATTTCCCGCCTCAAAAAAATCGTGCTGCCCTTGCTGCTGATACTGTTGCTGGGCGGGTTGAGCTTCGCCCTGATGAAAGACAACTCCGCCCCTGCGGTAGAGTTCAGTACAATATCGGGACAGACTCTTCAACTCGAGAAGTTGCGGGGCAAGATCGTGCTGGTCAACTTCTGGGCGACCAGCTGTCCTGGATGTGTGGCGGAAATGCCTAAACTGACCGATACTTATAAACAATATCATGCTCATGGTTTTGAGGTGATAGCTGTGGCGATGAGCTATGATCCACCCGACCATGTGATGCATTTCGCCAAAAAGAATGCGCTGCCGTTTCAGGTCGCGCTGGATGCCGACGGTTCGCTGGCTCAGGCATTCGGTAGCGTGCAGGTAACGCCGACTTCGTTCGTGATAGACCAGCAGGGCAATGTCGTGCAACGTGTGATGGGGGAACTGGATTTTGCCGCGCTCGATACGCTGCTTGACCAGAAGCTGAGGAGGGCAAGCTGATGAGTTTCAAACAGTATTTTCTGTATCAGGCCGATTACCAGCATTGGGCCGATGACGTGCTGTTCAACGCGCTGGACCGGCTGGATGAAGATACCCGTCGCGAAACCCGGAAACTGTTTTTTGGGAGCATCCACGGCACGCTGGACCACTTGCTGTTCTTCTTCCGTAAATGGCATGCCCGGCTGAAAGGGGAGCACTATGCGGAAGGCTATGGCGAAGTTTTATACGCCGATTGGCGCGAGCTCAAGAATGCCCTGCGCCAGGAAATTAGAGACTTGCAGCGCTGGCTGGAATATCAGCCCGAAGAGTTTTTCGACGGCAGGCTTAGCTATCGCCGCACGCTGAGCCGCGAAGAAAAGGATGTTTGGGTGCGCGATGCGCTGACTCATGTTTTTACCTACGCCTCGCTTGAGCGCGGGCATATTTCGGCCGCCGGCAGCGCGCTGGGCGCGCCTTTTCCGGATATGGCCTACTATACCTATCGATTGGAAATGGGCGAGCACCTGGAAAACATGCGCAAGATTTGAAAACAGCAAGGTTTGAAAACGATAGTTCCGCTGCAAGTTTCTTGCACGTCGGCGTGGTTAAAATTTCTGGATAATTAATCTTGCTCTGGATCAAGGCGCTGCACATCATTTTCGTCATCAGCTGGTTTGCCGGTTTATTCTATCTGCCGCGTCTGTTCGTTAACCACGCCATGGTCGAGGGGCCGGCCGCAGAGCGCCTGATGCTGATGGAGCGCAAGCTCTACCGCTTCATGACGCCGCTGGCGGTGCTGGCGCTGGTGTTCGGTTTATGGTTGTGGCTGGGCTACGGGTTCGGCGGCGGCTGGCTGCACGCAAAACTCCTGCTGGTGGCGGTGTTGATCGCTTATCATCTTTACTGCGGCAAGCTGATGCGCGATTTCGAACGGCACAGCAATGCCCGCAACCATGTCTGGTACCGCTGGTTCAATGAGATTCCGGTGCTGGTGCTGTTCGCCGTTGTCATACTGGTTGTCGTCAAACCCTTCTGACAGCGATAATCCTAATTTACTTACATCCTTGATTTTTCTATATGCAAACCCTGATCTGCGGTTCCCTCGCTTACGACACCATCATGGTGTTCCACGACCAGTTCAAGAATCACATCCTGCCGGACAAGATACATATCCTGAATGTCGCTTTCCTGGTTCCCGACATGCGCCGGGAGTTCGGCGGCACTGCCGGCAATATCGCATATAACCTCAACCTGCTGGGCGGCAAGCCGTTGATCATGGCGACGGTGGGCGACGATTTTGTGGCCTACGCCAGCTGGCTGAACGAGATTGGCCTAGACATGGCCCATGTGCGTCGCATCGCCAAGAGCTATACCGCGCAGGCGTTCATCACTACCGATGTCGACGATAACCAGATCACTGCCTTCCATCCCGGCGCGATGAATTTTTCGCATGAAAACAAAGTGGCTGACGCCAATGGCGTCAAGCTCGGCATCATCGCGCCGGACGGCCGCGACGGCATGTTCCTGCATGCGCGCGAATTCCACGATGCCGGCATTCCGTTTCTGTTCGACCCCGGTCAGGGCATGCCGATGTTCTCCGGCGACGAACTGATGGAATTTACCGGCATGGCCGATTATTTGGCGCTCAACGATTACGAGGCGCAACTGATGCAGGAAAAAACCGGTCAAACGGTCGAGGCACTGGCCAAACAGGTCAAGGCGCTGGTCGTCACATTGGGGGCTAAGGGGTCGGTCATTTATGCAGAAGGTCAACGCTATGAAATTCCCTGCGTTGAAGCGGATGCGGTGGTGGATCCTACCGGCTGCGGGGATGCGTACCGTGCAGGCCTGCTCTACGGCGTCGCCCGAGGCTGGGATTGGCAGACCACCGGGCAGCTGGCGGCCGTCATGGGGGCCATCAAAATCGCCAGCCGCGGCGGGCAGAACCATAAAGCCAGCCGGGAAGAGATTGCACAGCGGTTCCAGAAGGCCTTTGGCAAGGGCCTTTTTCTAAGTTAAGGAGAGCATCATGAATATTCGTAACGGCCTAGGCCTTATCATTCTGACGGCACTGATCGCCGGTTGCGCCAGCAGCAATTCCGGCGACGTTTACACACGGGAGCAAACGCGCCAGGTGCAGACGGTGAAAATGGGTGTCGTCGAAAGCGTGCGCATGGTCAAGATCGAAGGCACCAAGAGCGCGGTTGGCACGGTTGCCGGTGCGGCAGTCGGCGGCGTTGCAGGCAGCAGCGTCGGTCACGGCAAGGGCAGCGTCGTCGGCGCGGTGGTCGGCGCCGTCGCCGGCGGCCTGGCGGGCTCGGCGATCGAGGAGGGAGTCACCCGCAAGGATGGTATCGAAATCACCGTCAAACTGGACAGCGGCACCATGCTGGCGATCGTCCAGGAGGCGGATGAAAAATTCTATCCCGGCGACCGAGTGCGCTTACTGGAGGGGGGCGGCGCAACGCGGGTGTCTCATTAGGCTTGTCCCGCATGAGTGCACTTATCAAGGATATTTGCGCCAGACATATCCTTGTTACAGCTTCTTAACCGTTTTCGCAGTTTCTGGCGCCTGTCGCGGCTGGCTTTGCATTTAGGCTATGGGATCGCGATCGCCGTGCTGGTGCTTCCCCACCTGCAAGGTTCGCGGCGGCAGCGCGTCATCGGCACCTGGTCGGCGCATGTGCTGCACATTCTCAAGGTGCGGCTCATCGTCACCGGCATGCTGCCGACAGTGGACGAGCGCGCGATGCTGTTCGTCGCCAATCATGTTTCCTGGCTGGATATCTGGGCGATCAATGCGGTGCGTACGGTACGCTTTATTGCCAAAGCCGAATTGCGCGCCTGGCCGGTGATAGGCTGGCTGTCGCAGCAGGCGGGGACCATTTTCATCCGGCGCGCGCGCCGCCATGATACTTCCCGCGTATCGGTCGCCGGTGCCGAAGCCCTGCGCGGCGGAGACTGCGTATGCGTCTTCCCCGAGGGCACGACGACTGACGGCACATGCATCTACCCCTTCAAAAGCAGTTTGCTGCAGTCGGCAGTTGAGGCGCAGGCGCCGGTCTGGCCGGTCGCGCTGCGCTATGTTCGGGATGACGGCTCCGCCAACACGGCGGTGGCTTATGCCGGCGATACCACGATGAAGCAATCGCTGTGGTCGATTTTGGGGCAGCACGAAATTTTCGCGCATCTGACGTTTGCGCAACCGATTCAGCCTGAAGGCCGCAATCGGCGGCAACTGGCACAAGCCGCCGAGGAGGTTATTTCTTCTTTGGCGCGTCTTCCGGTGCGCGCGGCACCTGGAACAGCTTCCGATCTTCCAGACGCAGCGCGCTGAGCTTGCCGCCCCACAGGCAGCCGCTGTCGAGGCCGATCAGTTTTTTTCTTATCACCAGCCCCAGCGCCGACCAGTGGCCGAAAATCAGCGTATCTTTGCGGCTATTGCGGGTCTTGATGTCGAACCACGGCAGATAGCCGGGCGGAATATCCTTAGGCTCGCCCTTGAAGCGGAATTCCATCCGGCCTTGCGGCGTGCACGCGCGCAATCGGGTCATCGCATTGGTGATGACGCGCAGCCGCCCCATCCCGCTCAGATTCTCCTCCCAGTGATCGGGCTGGTTGCCGTACATGCTGGCGAGAAAGCTCCGGTATTCCGGCCCGCGCAGCACGGTTTCAACTTCCTGCGCCAATATCCTGGCTTCGGCCGCGTTCCATTGCGGCAGCAAGCCGGCATGTACCACCAGGTAACCGTCTTCGGCATGCGCCAGGCTCTGCAGGCGCAGCCAGTCGAACAGCAGGTCGCGGTCGGGGGCATCCAGCAGTTCATCCAGCGTATCGTTACGGTGTGGCTCAACGAAGCTTTCATGCACCGCCAGCGCATGCAAGTCATGATTGCCCAGCACGCTGGTGACGCTTTGCTCGTTGGCGTGCAGCCAGCGCAGCACTTGCAATGAATGCGGTCCGCGATTGATGAGGTCGCCCACCAGCCACAGCCGGTCGCGCGCGGGGTCGAAGCGGCAGGCTTCCAGCAGATTGAGGAAGGAGTGAAAACAGCCCTGCAGATCCCCAACGGCGTAAGTTGACATGGATGCTTAAAAATACGGCCGGAAGATGTCGGCCGTCGAGATTATTTCTTGGCGTCTTTGGCCGGAGCTTCCTTGGCCTTGGAGGCCGCTTCGGTTTTCGGCTGCGGTGCCTTGAAATTGGCCCCGGCCTTGTTGGCCATGTAAGCCACGGCGCCGGCGATTTCATCGTCGCTCAGGTCGGGGCTGCCGCCGCGCGGAGGCATGGAGCGCAGTCCCTGCAGCGCATGCTTGACCAGGGTGTCGTAACCCTGAGAAATTCGCGGACCCCAACCGACGCTGTCGCCGATCTTGGGTGCACCCAGTGCACCGGTGCCGTGGCAGGCAATACAGATTTCATTGACCACCTGCTCGCCGGATTTGCCGGTTTGCGGCCCGCTGGTATCTTTCAGCGAGACTTCGCCCACCGGTTTGATGCGTTCCAGCACCGCCGCCTGCGCAGAGGCTTGGTCGCTATCTTTTGGATGGCCGTCATGAATGCCGACCACCAGCTTGACGATCAGGTAAATGACCAGCGCCGGCGCGAACAAACCGCCCAGCGTGGCGACGATGAATTGGGAGACAGTAGCCGGTGGCTTGCCGTGATGCTCACTCATGATAGTTCCGATGCATAAGAAAACGGTAATTATACAGACAGGCACGCGGGCTCACCAAGTGCCGCCCCTCTACGGTATAATCCGCCGCACGCGCCCGTAGCTCAGCTGGATAGAGTACTGCCCTCCGAAGGCAGGGGTCGGACGTTCGAATCGTCTCGGGCGCGCCATTCAGGTATAAAAGCGGGCACCTCACGGTGATCCGCTTTTATTTTATCTATACTAGCTGCCGTTAAAATAGCACTGTAGTTACCCTTTACTGTTGCAGATCCTTTTCTCACTACAATCTCATCAACCAAGAGGCCTAAGTAGCTCTTCGCTAACACCGCATCTTTAGCTAGTAATTTACCTTTTAAGGTATGGGCAAACGCTTCTATTTGACTAGCACGCAATTCTAAAAAGAATAGCCCACCATCGCACCGCCGCCAACATCAGGGCTAGCGTCGGAGAAGCCTCCTAATGCATAGGCCTGCAATTTCCAGTGCTTATCAAACTTGTGAACCAGGAAGGCCGTGACTTCACTTCTGATATCACCTCTTTTCGTAACTTTCTGCCGGTAATCATATAAGACGCCAAAGCTGTCATTGTCATCTAGCTTGTATGAAGCGCCTACGGACCCATACCAGGGGTCACGGAAATTCGTTGTGGCCGTGTCTCCTTTTTTTGTCCAACCCAAGGTCCCTAATGCGGTAATCTTGCCGAAGCTTTTGTATGCATCCGATTGCAGGAAGTAGTCATTTTCACCGGTGGTAATCAAGGTCTTCGATTTGTCGGCAGTGGCAAATTTTATTTTTACGCCCAAGTCAATGCCATAGTCATTGCCTTGAATGACATCGTAAAAGCCGCCTATGACCACGTCGCCCAGTCCCATTTCGGTTCTGCGGGTGGTGCTTACTGAACTGGATGTGTCACGGTTTACCGTGCCCGTTGTGCGTATATAAGGAATATTGAGTTTCAGCGTCAATGGCCCTTGTATATATTTCAGCAGCACAGGCACGTCCCAGGTCGTGGTGCTCGACGATTGGCCATATTTGCCATTGCTGTAGTCAATCCCGGTCGTGGCGCTGAAACCGTCGGCGGCAATAGCTGAACCGCTTAGCAGCATCAATACGATAGGAAGATAAAGATTTTTGTTTGCCATTTAAAGTTCCCTTGTTGAGTAATTTTCAGATAAATCTTTCGTGGTATATGCCTTAAGCCGTAGAGTCAGGCCGGTCTACATGTTCAGGCCGGACTATGTGTTCAGGCTGGTCTATGTGTTCAGGCCGGTCTATGTGTTCAGGCCGGTCTATGTGTTCAGGCCGGTCTACATGTTCAGGCTGGTCTACATGTTCAGGCTGGTCTACATGTTCAGGCTGGTCTATTTGATCGGTTCCTCCTTTCTCCAGCCTATCAGGTGAAGCTGGAACCTGCTCCTGTGTTTCATACTGCTTGTCCGATCCTGCGCTGTTGTCTTCCTGATGGCGCAGCCTGCTGTTGCCTGCCTCGTCTTCATTCGTGTCCCGACCTTCGAATCTGGGCGGATTGACTTCTATTTTTTCTGCCTGCAGCACATTGTCTTTATTGACATAGCCGGTAACACGTACTAATTGATCTTCCTGTAATGCTTGAATGCCGGCTGTGAAGCTGCTTTGCGATTCGGTGCTTATTTCGAATCCGCTGATTTGCAAATGATTGTTGCTGAGATCTTTTTTAACCAAACCTTCCATCACCACTTGCGCGGACTGATCTAGAAGTCGCTTGGTGGTGGTGGTTTCCAGTTCATGAATAACCAATTTCGTACCATCCCAGCTTCCTCTAACCAAAACTTCGCTACCGTCTTGCAGACTGGAGGCTCTGCCGTGAGGATCGGCCACATTCAAACCATCCAGACTTGGCTCGCCTTTAGCGGTGTGCCCGATATTGCCGATGGCGCTGAACTCGGTCAATGCGCTGGTTTTCTGAATACGTGAGGCCACGATTTCGCCGCTCGCATTTTTGTAGCCGCTCACCTGCACCAGGGTTCCCGTTCTCAACGTGCTCGGTTTGTCATTGTTGGAGATGCGCGTAATAGGGGTCAGGCGGACGTTCTTTCCCATTACTTGCAGCACGCCGTCATTTGTAACTTTGGTGACTGGGCCTTCCAGGGCATTCAATACAGTAATGCTTTTGGCAGAAAGGTTATCCTGGTTTCCATACGCCTCTACCGAAATGACTTGCCCGACCGCAAGCTCACCGAGCCTTGCAGGACGTCCATTCATGGTGATGGAGATGTCCTTGGGATAATTTACTTCCATCCCATTGACGAAGACGCTGCCAAATCCCGTAATAGTACCGACGATACCAGTACCTCCGATGCCACCGCCATGCGCTTTAATACCAGTGCCGCCAATTCCTGCCTGTGCTTTTTCAGCAGACCAGGCATCCGCAAGAGACGTAACTTGCAGAAGCGCAATTACAAATAAAGCGACTATACGAAGGCTTTTAGTCACTGTTGGGTTCCTTGTTTTTGCTCAGTTCTGGCGCGGGTTCGCTGTAAAAATAGATACCAAACGTGATGCGTTGATTATTTCCATCCGCATCGACGTTATTTTGTTCAAGCTTTATGCACTGCCGGTTTAATACATGCAGCGCTTGCATGCCGGCCTTTTCCGCAAGCTTGTGTAATTCGGCGACGGATGCGTTGTTTATGGTGTCGTAATGCACGCTACGCTCCAGCCACGGCTGATCGACTCCTATGACATTGCTAGTTGCAGCGGTGGCATGGGCATGCAGGTTGCGGCTGAGGTAGAACAGTTTTTCATCGAGGTCTTGGGTCGGAATAAATGCCTCGGTCACGAGCTCAACGCGGTCCTGGTCATCTATGCGAACTACCCCTTGCTTGAGCATCTCATCGAGAATGGTACGGGGCCGCACATCCTTGGTAATCGTTTCCACCAGACCTTCGAATGAGCAGCTGCCGGCTTGCGTCGCATGCTTGGGGAGTGGCAGCGGCTGTCCTGCATCATCTGTATATGCATTAAGGCCGGTCCAGGCTGACACTAAACGGGCTCCTATTGGGGCTGCTTTTTGTGGCTTGTGCTCAGAGATATCCGCTAGCTGCCGCAGACGTTTCACGTCTTTGCGATGGACTCCCGACAGTAGGCTGATGCGGCTGATCGTCTGTTCTTTGCTGTCAATCTGGAAGCCTTTCATTGCCACATCCACAAAAATGGACTTAACCATTTCAACAAGATAAGGGTAAGTAATACCGCGAGATAGCAAGAGCCTCACAATAGGACTCAGCACATGCCTTATAGCCTGGTCCAAATTCGATGAGGGTAAGTTAAACACTTTTAAACATGCGGCCTTTCATATTGGATTTTACTTTACATCAAAGTGGGAAAATATTCCACATAATATATTGACATTTATTTTTATATATGTAATTTTACAAACTGTGGGAAAAGTTCCCACAGTCTTCCCTGGAGAAATTTTAAGGAGTGTGCGATGAATACATTTGAAAAAACAAAGATTGTCATTTCATTAAGTTGGGTTTTTGTATTTCCCGCAGCGGTCGTCGCCTTGCCTGCTAATGCTACAGATTCAGATTCTTCTTTAGCATCAGTTATTAAAAATGTTGATGAGCCAATAACTCTTGCTGCTGTTACTGAACTGCCAGGAAACAACAATATAGAGAAACAGGAAACTGCAGATCATCCTGGGCAACATGTGGATCAACCGGAACATGTGGATCAACCGGAACATGTGGATCGTCCGGAACATGTGGATCGTCCGGAACATGACGGTAACAACTAAATAACTGTAACAGTAATCTGGGCAAGAACCGGAAATCCCCTACTATAACTATAGTAGGGGAGGCCGGATTATTAGTTTACTGTAGAAGTATTTGTCTCAAATGTTGCAGATGACCTGCTACAGAATATTGTAGCCAACCCCAAGGTGAGTCCCCCGGTTCAAGCACTCTGATTTTGCCAACGTTGCCGGCCTGCTTCTGCCGGGGTTCGATTGCCGAGCGCAGAATGAGGTCGCTCGTTGTTGTAGAACTGCCGCCACTGCTCGATCACGATCTTGGCTTCCCGGCGCGTGACGAACCATTCCCGATTCAGGCACTCATCCCGCAACTTGCCATTAAAGCTCTCCACAAAGCCGTTCTGCCATGGGCTGCCCGGCTTGATATAAGCCGGCCCGACATTGTGGTCCCGCAGCCATTTCATCACGGCGGTAGCCGTGAATTCCGCGCCATTGTCGGAACGAATATAGGCGGGCTTTCCGTACAGCCGCATTAGCCGCGAGAGCGCCAGAATCACATCCTGGCTGCGCAGCGAGTTGCCAACTTCAATCGCCAGACATTCCCGGGTATGCTCATCCAGGATGCACAGCATTTTTAGTGTGCCTCCATCAGCCAGCCGGTCATGCACGAAGTCGTAGGTCCATACATTGTTGGGCTGGGTGGCACCGGGAATCCGGATATCGGTGCCGCAACGCCGCTTCCGCGGCCGGCGCTTGGGCAAGTCCAATCCCAGCGTCCGCCACAGTCGCCATACGCGCCCCATGCTCTGTCCCGTCATGATCGCAATGCGTCGATAGCCGAAGCGCGGATAGCGGCCGGAGGCTTCGATCAACTGGGCACCCAACTCCTTGTCCTTGCCTGGCTGCTTCAACTGATAGTTGCCAATCTGTCGGCTGACCCCGGCAATACGACAGGCGGCTCGCTCTGACAGACCTTGGTGCTTCAGGATGTCGAGCGCTTCTCTTCTCGCCGCCGGGGTTACCATTTTTTTGCGGCAATCTCCTTCAAGCCCTCGATAGCCAGCATCTGCTCGGCCACGATCTTCTTGAGTCGTGCATTCTCCGATTCCAGTTCCTTGAGCCGGCGGGCATCCGACACCGTCATGTCGCCAAACTTGTTGCGCCAGCGGAAAAAGGTCTGTTCGGTGATGTTGTGCTTGCGGCAGATTTCTCGGATGACAGCGCCATCGATCTCCGCTTCCCGCAATATCCCAATAATTTGTTCTTCGGTGAATCTCTTCTGCATTTAAGCCTCCATGTCAAAATTAACATGAAGACTCACCCAATGGGTGGTTACACGATTCTTAGCAGGTCACTTGGGCGGAATGCTGATGGTTACCAAGCATAATAGATATGTGCAGATTTGATGCAAAGATTGTTTGGCTTTGTTTGTCAAAGGTATACAAGAGCAATGAAAAACATCCTAATTGCAAGTTTTCCTGAAGACCGTCACGCAATTGCCGTTTCGATGGCGTTAAAAGCCAAAGGGCACAAGGCTACTCTATGGTCTACACCGAGCTACCCAAGATGCCAAGGCATGAAACTGGCGATATCGCCATGTGATTCCCAATATCAATGGACGCTAGCGGAGGACGACGCCCCAATTTCCACGGAGAACATTGATGCAGTTTGGCTGCGTCGACCACGGCCCCCAAGTCTTGCAGACAATATCCATAAGAGTGATGCCGAGAATGCTTTCCGAGAAGCTGATTTAGTCATGCCCAACATTTTTGAGCTTATTCCTTTGATGGGTATAAGCGATAAACTCTTCAATATTTTCCGAGCAGAGTTTGTCGACAATCCCGAGGATTTCTTCTGGTGGCCAATCCCACCAGGAAGATTCTAATAGTGCCTTACGTGTGGGCTCATCAAATCGCCACTTTACTACTTTTGCTGGATTGCCCGCCATGACTGCATAGGGTTCGACATTCTTGGTAATAATTGCCCCCGTCGCGACAACTGCACCATGACCGATAGTGATGCCTGGCAGGATTTTACAGTCATCACATAGCCAGACATCACTTCCAATGATCACATCCCGAGGGATAATGCCGTAATTTTTGTGCTTGCTTCTTTCAGGGAAAAATGCCGGGAACGGATAGCTTGTTAACCATTCTGTATGATGGTTTCCACCAAGATAAATTTCGACGTTCTGCGCGATCGATGTATAAGAACCAATTGTCAGATTGGAAATCTTGTCCCAATGCCTCACGTTAGGTACGCCATAAGTACAAATACCCATTGAAAACATGGGGTATCGTTGTTTAAAGCGTTCTTGATGACGCACAAAACGAAGAGGCTTTGGTTGGCGAGTTAATTTTCGCCATAATTCTTTTAGCTCTTTCATGTAATTTATATGATTTTTTGGTTGTATATGGTTAAGGGGTTACTGATTTAACCATAGCGTTTGAGGCGGCACTTACAGCTTGCCGCACTTAGGACTAGGTTAGGCGATATTATACTTTTCATATCCCGGCGGTCGCCATCTTTGACGGAATCACGCGATTTCCGGACAAAGGAATGACACGTCAATGCGCAGCCCGGAGCCGCTGGCCGTCGCTCCGAACGTAATGGCTGCACTATGCAGACGTGCGATTTCCTTGGCGATCGCCAGCCCCAGGCCGCATCCGTCGTGCAGATTCGACGGCGGGCGATGGAACGGTACACCCAGCATGCCTAGTTCATGTTCAGGTACACCCGGCCCGTCATCTTCCACCGTCAACAGGCATTGTGCGCGCTGACTCCGCAGTTTCACCCAGACATGGCCGCCCGCCGGAACGTAGCAAACGGCATTGTCAAACAGATTCGCAAGCAGCTCTCGCAGTAACAGGGCGCTGCCGCGGATTCGGCATGGTTGCAGATCAAAATCCAGCTCTATACCTTTATTGGTGGCTGAGATGACGAAATCGCCTGCGGCTTCGCGGATAACGTCGTGCAGTTCGACATCGGTGTGCGCAAAAAACGTTTGTTCAGCATGCTCCAGCCTGGCTAACGACAATAGCTGATTTGCCAGGTGAGACGTACGATGGGTCGTTGCCAATAGCTGGCGCAATGTCTCGCGCGCATCCGTCGGCGATTTTTCCAGGCCAACCTCGATCTGGCTTCCAAGCGCAGCAAGCGGTGTTCGTAATTGATGGGCGGCATCGGCAATAAAGCGCTTCCGGCTGGCGAATGCCAGCGTGAGTTTTTCGAGCAGGACATTGATGCCATGGACGATGGGGCGTAATTCTGCCGGAGCGGGTGCCTCTTCGATCGGCCGAAGGTCGTTGGGCGAGCGATTAAGAATTTCATCTCGCAGCATTTCTACGGGGGATAGCCCGCTGCGTACCCCGAACAGAATCGCGAACACAGCAACGATCGCAAGCGCGAACTCGGGCAACAGCATGCTCACGAAAATCTCGCCGAACAAACGGTCGCGCCCATGAACCGTCTGCGCAACCGCGATGAACACCGGTCTGCCGTTTACATTTTCGTCCAGCACTACGGCCCGATTTTTCCTGCCGCCCACGACGACATCCCAGAACAGGTGATTTTCCCCGGCTGGAGGAATGTCCAGGCGCAGCAGTTGGGTATCGCCCGCGATGAGCCTTCCAGCCTCATCCCAGGCGGCGTAGGAGACCTGATCGTCATTGTTGGCCAATAACATCTGCTGGGCGGCCAGCGGGAGTTCAAGCTGCATTTTTCCTTGGTGCATTTCAACCTGCTTGGCCAGGTCGAGCGCATCGTCCATCAGCCCGAGATCGTTGGCATCGTTGGCGGCACGTACGGCAAAAACATAAGCCATCGCCACGCCCACGAGCATGATGGGCATCAGCGGCAAAAGCAGCCGCTTGAGAAGCTGTCTGCGCAGGCTACTACTTTGCATCGACCGGCTCCTCCAGCATATAACCCAAGCCCCGGACCGTACGCACGACAACGCCGGCGTCGCCTAACTTGACGCGCAAGCGATGCACATAGGCCTCGATGGCATTGACGCTCAATTCCTGATCCCAGCCGGCGATCGCTTGGATCAGCTGCTCTTTCGAGACGATGCGCCTGGCGTGTGTGGCCAGATATTCCAGCACTGCCCATTCCCGGGCGGATAAATCCAGCGTGCGCCCGTCGAGATGGGCTTGCTTGCCCACGGTATCCAGTTCCAGGCGACCCAGGCTGAAGCGCGGGTTGGCGACGCCTGCGCTGCGTCTGAGCAGTGCGCGTATTCTCGCTTGCAGCTCGACCATGGCAATCGGCTTGACGACATAATCGTCGGCACCGATATCCAAGCCTTGCACGCGATCTTCCACTCCGTCGCGTGCCGTCAGTACCAGCACGGGCAGCGATCGGCCGCGCAGGCGCAGGTGGCGTATCACTTCATGGCCATCGCGGTCGGGCAAGCCGAGGTCGAGCACCATCGCGTCAAAATGCTCCACCGACAACGCATGCAGCGCAGCCGCGGCATTTCCCACCCAATCCGTCGCATATCCCGCATGGGCAAGCGACTGGGCAATTGCTGCGCCCAGCGTTTTGTCGTCCTCGACAACTAGTATCCGCATGTCAGCTCCACGTCAGCAAGCCTGAGCATGATGCCGCGTACATTGCAAACCAGCGTTATCCAAGCCAACAGCATGAAAAAATTCCTGATATTGATATTTTGGCCTGTTGTCGCTATTGCCGCAGATACGGGGGCACCTGCCAATGACGCCGGTTTGTCCAAGCTTACCCTATCTGGCGCCGAACAGCTGTGGCAAGCCAGAAACCGTGAGATTCAACTGGCACGGGATCAGGTTGCCGGCGTTGCAGCCGACAGATTGGGCGCGGCGCAACGCCCCAATCCGCAATTGTCGCTGAATACCGGTGCCATTGATACCGGCCGCAATGCGCCGGCCCTGGGAAGGCGCGTGCTGCATGGCTCCGATATGGTATTGCGCCTCGACCAGACGTTCGAACGCGGCGGCAAGCGCGAGTTGCGCATGCGTGCGGCCGACCTGCGGCTGGATGCGGCAAAACACGGCATGGCTGATGTCGCAAGACAGGGCCGTATCGCGCTGCATCAGGCGTATTACAACCTGGCACTGGCGCAGGAGAAGCTGCGCATCGCCCAGGAAAATGCCCGCCTGTCGGGCCAGACGGTGGAGGCCACCAGGCTGCGCCTGAGTGCGGGAGATATTCCTGCCTCCGATCTTTCGCGCATCCGGGTGGATGCCCTGCGGACGGACAACGATATGTTGCAGGCGCAGAACGACCTCAGCCAGGCGCAAACTGCGCTCGCCTACCAGATCGGTGCCGGGCAGAATGCCGCAACGATTGTGGCCGCGGACGCCTGGCCCGCGATCGGCGCGTTCCCGGCCGAGGGCATCGGCATCGAAAACCGCCCCGATGTGCGCGCGGCACAGATGCGGGTGCAGACCGCGGAAGCGGCGCGCGATCTCGCCCAATCCCTCAAGGCGCGCGATGTCACGCTCGGCGTGCAGGTCGAGCATAACGGCGGCAGCACGCCGTCGCATAGCGTCGGTTTCGGCCTCAGCATCCCGCTGATGACCGGCTATGAATACCAGGGCGAAATCGGCCGGGCGGAAGCCGACCTGCAATCCGCGCGCGACGCGCTGGAACAGACCCGCGCCCAGGCCATGGCGGAAATCGGCAGGGCGCGCAGCAATCTGGAAACTGCGGTCAGCCAGGTGCGGCACTACGACGACAGCCTGCTGGCGGAGGCTGGCAAGGCGCTCGCTGCCGCCGAATTCGCCTATCGGCACGGGGCCATTGGCGTGATGGATCTGCTCGATGCCAGACGCACCCATAAAGCTACCCAAATGGACGCGGCCGCGGCACGCGCCGACTACGCCAAGGCACTGGCGGCATGGCGTTTTGCCAACGAAGAAGGAGAATTGCAATGAAAAAACTGATCGCGCCCATTATCCTTGCCGGACTCGCCGTCGGGGCAGGGTATGGCTTCAAAATCTCGACCGAAAGCCATGCCGGCGTCCGGCCGCAGGCCGTTGCCCCGCGCGAGCCCAATATTCTGCGCTTTGCGCCGGATGCTCCGCAGCTGGTTTACCTGCACATCGCGCCCGTCGCTGCCGGGCAGGTGCCGGCGCTGGAGCCGCTGCAGGGCCATGTGGCATACGATGAGGATGCCACGTCCCGCATCACGGCGCCCATTGCCGGGCGCGTCACGCAAATCCGCGCCCAGTTGGGCGACCATGTGACAGCGGGCCAGGCATTGCTCGCGCTGGATGCGCCGGACTATGCCCAGGCCAGCGCGGACGTTCGCCGGGCGGAGTCCGACCTGCACCTGAAACGCACCGCTTACGAACGTGCCAGGACGCTGCTGGACGGCGGCGTCCTGGCACGCAAGGATTTTGAAATTGCGGATGCCGATCTGCAGCAGGCCGGCATCGAGCTGGACCGCGCCCGTGCCCGGCTGCGCAATCTGGGTCCGGCCGGAAACGGCGGGTTCGTGTTGACGACCCGCGTGAGCGGCGTCGTCACCGAGCGCCAGGTCAACCCGGGCAGCGAAGTGCGCCCGGACGGCGCCAGTACGTTATTTGTCGTGAGCGATCCCAGGCGGCTATGGGTCAATGTTGAAGTGCCGGAGAAGGACCTCGGCAAAATACACGAGAGCCAGCATCTGCGCGTGGAAGCGGATGCCTATCCGGGCATGTCGTTCGATGCCGTAGTGCTGATGGTGGGCAAGGTGCTGGACCCTGCCACCCGGCGCGTGGTGGTGCGCTGCCGCGTCGACAACCGCGAGGAAAAACTCAAGCCGGAAATGTATGTGCATGCAACGCCGCTGGGCGGGGGAGTTACGTTGCCGCACGTTCCCAATGACGCGCTGGTGACGGAGGGCCTGCAAAGTTTCGTATTCGTGGAGCGCGCCCCCGGCGTGCTGGAAAAGCGCCGCGTCACGCTGGGCTATCGGGGCCATGAAGACAGCTATGTCGCAAGTGGCCTCAATGCGGGCGAACGTGTCGCCGTAAGCGGAGCCCTGCTGCTCAACGCCGAGCTGGCGGGGAGCTGATGGGAATGCTCGATCGCCTGGTCACCTTTGCGCTGCAGCAGCGCACTTTCATTCTCGCCGGCATTGTGGCGCTCGTCGCCGCTGGCTGGTACGCGGTGGCGAACCTGCCGGTGGAGGCTTTTCCCGACGTGCAGGACGTGCAGGTACAGATCGTCACGCAGGTGCCCGGGCTGGCCCCGGAGGAAATGGAGCGTTCCGTCAGCCTGCCGATCGAGCGCGAGATGAGCGGCGTGCCGCGCATGACGCAATTGCGCTCGGTATCCATTTTCGGCCTGTCGGTGGTGACGCTGACCTTCCAGGATAACACCGATGACTATTTTGCCCGCCAGCAGGTGATGGAGAAGCTGCAGAACGTCAGTCTGCCGCCGGGCGTGCAGCCATCGCTGGCGCCGCTGACCACGGCGGTCGGGGAGATTTACCGCTATGTGCTCGAAGCGCCGCCGGGCACGCCGCTGGAAAAAATACGCGAATTACAGGACTGGGTGGTGCGCCCGGCGCTGCGCAGCGTATCCGGGGTGGCGGATGTTGCGAGTTTCGGCGGCGCGATCAAGGAGTACCAGGTGCGTGTCGATCCCTATCTGTTGCGCAAACACGGCGTGATGCTGGACCAGGTGACCCAGGCACTGGGCAACGGTAACGCCAATACCGGCGGCGGCACCGTGCGGCGCGGCGACGAAGCGCTGGTGCTGCGCGCCATCGGCCTGTTCAGGGGAATGGACGATATTTCCCGCGTGGCGGTGACCAGCAAGGATGGCAAGGCCATTCTGGTGGGCGATGTCGCCGAGGTTGTGGTCGGCCAGCGCACGCGCTCTGGCATCGTGGCCTACAACGGCCAGGACGACGTGGTGGAGGGCATCGTGCAGATGACCAAGGGCCAGAACCCGACCAAGGTCATCGCCGACCTCAAGAATGCCGTGGCAAATCTCGAAAAACGCTTGCCTCCCGGCACTCACCTGAAAACGATCTACGACCGCACCCAGCTGGTGAGCCATACCGTGCATACCGTGGAAGAGAACATGATCATGGGCGCCATCCTCGTGCTCGGCATCCTGATCCTGTTTCTGCGCTCCGCGCTGGCGGCGGTGATCGTTGCGCTGGTGATCCCGCTGTCGCTGCTGTTCGCGTTCGTCTTCATGCATCTCAAGGGCGTGTCGGCCAACCTGATCTCGCTGGGCGCGGTGGACTTCGGCATCATCGTCGACGGCGCGGTGGTGCTCGTCGAGGCGCTCATGGTGCGGCTCGCGTTAGGCAAGCTCGACGGCCTGCCGCAGCATGCCACGCCCAACTGGCGCGTCCATACGCTGCGCCATACGACGGTCGAGATGGGCCATCCCATCCTGTTCTCCAAGGCCATCATCATCCTGGCCTTCCTGCCCATTTTCACTTTCGAGCGGGTGGAAGGAAAAATCTTCACGCCGATGACCTACACCCTGAGTTTCGCCATCCTCGGCGCGGTCCTGCTGACCATGACGCTGATTCCGGCATTGCTGTCCTACGCCGTGCATCGCCACGACCTGGCCGAAAAGCACAGCGGCTGGATGCACGCGCTGCAGGAGCGCTACCGCAACCTGCTGGCGCGCGCGTTCCCGCACAGCTGGGCGATCTTCGTCGCTTCGATCGCCTTGCTGGCAGTTTCCATCGGCCTCGGCAGCCGCCTGGGCAGCGAATTCCTGCCCAAGCTGGACGAAGGCAACATCTGGCTCACCATTACCCTGCCGCAGGCCACCAACCTGGAAAAGAGCAAGGAAGTGGAGCGCCGGGTGCGCGCCATCCTGCAAGGCTACCCGGAAGTGTCCGGCGTCATCAGCCAGGTTGGCCGGCCTGACGACGGCACCGACCCCAAGGGGCCGAACAACATGGAAATTCTCGCCGACCTCCAGCCGCACGAGACCTGGCGCTTCCCCGACAAGGAATCCCTGGTCGCCGACATGACGAAGAAAATCCGCGCCATTCCCGGCGTGCCGACCAATTTCTCGCAGGTGATCGAGGATAACGTCGAGGAATCGCTGAGCGGAGTAAAAGGCGAGATCGCGATAAAAATTTTTGGTCCCGATCTCGATATCCTGGAAGACAAGGCCGAACAGGTGGTCGGCATACTCTCCGGCGTCCGCGGCGCCGCCGATGTGGCGGCTATCAAGGTAGGCGGGCAGTCCGAGCTGGATATCCTGCTCAGGCGCGAGGCCATGGCGCGCTACGGCCTCACCGTCAACGACGTCAACGCCACCATCCAGACCGCCATGGCAGGGACGGCGGCGACCAGCTTCCATGAGGGCGACCGCCAGTTCGACGTGACGGTGAGAATCAGGAAAGAGGCGCGCGACGCCGTGGACGACGTCGCGGAATTGCCCATTGCATTGCCGGGCGGCGGTACGATTCCGCTGGGCGCCATCGCCGATGTCGAGGTCAGGCAGGGCCCGGCGCGCATCGGGCGCGAAGCCGGCGGCCGCAATGTCGCGGTCAAGGCCAACCTGATCGGGCGCGACCAGGGCGGCTTCATTGCCGAGGCCATGAACAAGGTCAAGGCGCAGGTGCATTTGCCCCCCGGTTACAGCATGACGTGGGGTGGCCAGTTCGAGAACCAGCAGCGCGCCATGAAGCGGCTCGCCGTGATCGTGCCGCTGTCGGTGCTGGGCATTTTCGTGCTGCTGTTCTGGGCTTTCCGCTCCATGCGGCTGGCGGGGCTGGTGCTGGGACTGATCCCGTTTACCTGGATCGGCGGCCTCGCCGGGCTGGCGCTGGCAGGGCTGCACCTGTCGGTATCCGCGGCGGTGGGGTTTATCGCCGTGGCCGGCATTTCGGTGCAGAACGGCGTCATCATGGTGGAGCAGTTCCTGGAAGGCATCCGCAACGGCAAGGCAATAACGCAATCGGTGCTGGACGGCGCCGCCGCCCGGCTGCGTCCCATCCTGATGACCGCGCTGATGGCAGGGCTGGGCCTGCTGCCGGCAGCGCTTTCCCACGGCATCGGCTCGGAAACGCAGCGTCCTTTCGCGACCGTCATCGTCGGCGGCGTGGTGTCGGCGACGCTGTTCACCATTTTGCTCGCTCCGCTCGCGTTCGGCGTTTTTTTCGATCGGCGTAAGCCGGCCGCGTCCGAGACGTGAGGTGTTTGCGATGCGGGAAATGAATACGGAGCAAGGCTATAGCTGCGGTATTTTTGACGTTGCGGACGCTTTTGCCTGCTCGGCGGCGCGCCACAGGTACCAGGCCGCGGTCGAGCGATAAGGACTCCAGGCCATGCCGATTTCCGCCAGTGTTCTGGGCTTGGGCTGGGCGTCGAGGTTTTTGAGGATACGCCAGCCTTCGCGCACGCCGAAATCGTCCACCGGCAGCACGTCCGGCCGCCCCAGCGCGAACATCAGCAACATTTCCACGGTCCAGCGGCCGACGCCGCGCAAGGTGATGAGCCGTGCGATCAGCTCTTCGTCGGACAGCCGGACCGCCGCATCCAGGGTAGGCACCAGTCCGCTCTGCGTGGCGGCGGCGATGCCGCGGATCGAAACAATTTTGGCCGCGGAAAAGCCACAGCCCCGCAGTGCCACGTCCACGGTCGCCAGCACCGCCGCCGGCGCCGGGAACGCGACACCGGGATAAAGGGCGAGAAAGCGCGCCAGGATCGCTTTGGCCGCGCGGCCGTGCAGCTGCTGGTAGGCAATCGCCCGTACCAGGGCTTCAAAGGGCTCGCGCTCGAGATGCGGGCTCAGCCCGCATGGGCCGATGCGGGCGATCAACGCCGCCCAGTCGGGGTCGAGTGCCGCCAGATGCTGGCCGGCCGGATCGCTATAAGTCGTATTCATCGTTGTTTTCTTGCTCGAGCAGGTGTCATATCGATGATGCAGCAAGCCGTATGCAAAAGCACTGCGTTTCCTGCTCTCAAATTCGTGCGATTTCGGCCGCGTAACCGGCGCGATAATCCGGGTAGCGCAGCCTGTACCCCGTGGCCAGCATGCGCGCATTGCTTAGCCTCTTGCCGCCTGCGACCGCAGGGGGCGCGACGCCGCTGACGTCCACGTCCAGTTGTTCGGCCAGCCACTGCAGCACCTCGTATTGCGGCGCCGGGCAGCCGTCGGTGACCAGATAGCAATCTTCGACCGGCGCGCCGTTCAGCTTGCGGCGGATCAGCGATGCGATAAAGGCGGCGGCATCGTCGCGGTGGATGCGGTTGGTCCAGCGGTTTTGCGCGGGCCAGGACTGAGGCCGGCGGGCCAGCGCGAGCAAACGGTGACGGCCCGGGCCGTAGATGCCCGAAAGCCTGAGCGCCGTGCCTGGCAAGCCCGCGAGCAGAGCTTCGGCTTGCAGCAGGCGCTCGCCGCCGAAATCCGCAGGCGTTGCCGGCGCGGCCTCATCCAGCCATAGGCCGGTATCCTGGCCCTGGTTTTCCTGACCATAGACGCGGGTGCTGGAAACGAAGAACACATGGCGCAGCCCCGCATCCGGCAACGCCGCCAGCACATGGCGCAGGCCGTCGACATAATGGGCGCGGTAGCTGGCGTCGGTTTGCGCGTCGGCGGCAACGCTGTAGACCAGGATGTCCGGCCGCAGTGCCGCCAGTCCGTGCAGGGTCGCAGGCCGGGCGACATCGGCCTGAACGCCGTGCATCCCCGCCGGCAGCGGCACTGTGCTGCGGCGCAAGCCGGCGACATCGCAGCCTTGCGCCATCAAGAGTTGCCCTAGGGTAATGCCCAGGTCGCCGCATCCGGCGATGAGTATGCGTGCGTGATTCATGGGCAGAGTTTAGCATTGGCGGCGCGGCCGCCCGCTACGATGCCACCTGTTTATATGTTTTAATCGCAGCATGCGATTCCTGATATTTTTTCTGGCGATTCTGACTGCTCACCCGGTTTGGGCCGGGCTGCCCGTGCCGGTGATCCAGGCGCTGCGGGATGCGGACATTCCTCCGGCCAGCGTGGCGTTATACGTGCGGCAGGTGGACAGGCCGCAGCCGCTGATTGCCCATCAGGCCGATCGGGCGATGAACCCGGCATCGGTGATGAAGCTCGTGACCACATACGCCGGGCTGGAAATACTCGGCCCGGCATACAGCTGGAAAACCGAAATCCATGCCGCCGGCCCAATCAAGGACGGAGTGCTGGACGGCGACCTGATTCTCAAGGGCTACGGCGACCCGGCGCTGACATTGGCCGGGTTCTGGGAATTGTTGCGCAGCTTGCGCAACACAGGGCTGCGCGAGATCAAGGGCAACCTGGTGCTCGACCGCGGCTATTTCGAACCGTCGGCTGCCGACCCGGGTGCTTTCGACGGCGAACCGTGGCGCGCCTACAACGCCACGCCGGATGCGCTGCTGGTCAATTTCAAGGCGACGCAGTTCGGTTTCCGGGTGGAGCAGGATCATGTGGTGGTGGTTGCCGATCCCGATCTGCCGCAGCTCAAGGCCGTCAACCGGCTCGAGCTGCGGCAGGCGCCTTGCGTCGACTGGAAAGACCGGCTCGATTACCAGGTGACGCGCGAGCCCACGAGGTATGAGACAGAACAGGTCGTCATCGCCTTCAATGGCAGTTATGCGGCTGCCTGCGGCGAGCAGACGCTCAACCTTGCGCTGCTGGACGACTCGGGCTATGTATTCCAGCTGTTCCGCCAGCTGTGGCACGAGCAGGGCGGCACGTTGGCCGGCACCCTGAAGCAGGGCGATGTGCCGGCCAACGCGCGCCTGGTATTGCAAGGCAATTCTCCGCCGTTGGCCGAAGCCGTGCGCATGATCAACAAGAACAGCAACAACGTCATGGCAAGACAGATGCTGCTGACGATAGGCGCGGAAAAAGCCGGCGTTCCCGGCAGCGTGGAAAAAGGCGCGGCGGTGGTGCGGCAATGGCTGGGAAATAAGGGGCTGGATTTTTCCGAACTGGTCATTGAAAACGGTGCCGGATTGTCGCGCGTGGAGCGTATCGGTGCGCGGCATCTGGGGGAACTGCTGGTCGCGGCGTGGCATAGTCCGGTGATGCCCGAGCTGATGTCGTCGCTGCCGATCGCGGCGGTGGACGGCACGCTGGAGAAGCGTCTGAAAAACACCCCGGTAGCCGGCTCGGCGCATATTAAAACCGGCTCGCTGGACGGCGTGCGGGCGATGGCGGGCTATTTGCTCGACCGCAGGGGACGGCGCTGGGTGGTGGTGTTCGTCGTCAATCACGCCCATGCCGCCGCTTCGCACGCAGCGCAGGATGCGTTGCTGCAATGGCTTTACGACAGAAATTAAGAGTGCTCTTAAAGCAGGCTGGGCGCCAGTACTTCCATCAGCGTGACAGTCCTATGCCCCTTTTTGGTTTAAGTGCGTGTCGCCAGCCGCTTGAGCGATTTTTTCAGCGCGGAATCCGGCAGCGCGTCGGCCAGTTTCAGCAGGCTT